>JAVEXI010000062.1:0-8708 GCA_034004165.1 Gudongella sp.
TCTCCAATGGAAAATATCGGGCCTCGGACATAAGGATAAAAGAACTTTTAAACAGGCTGGGTGACGATACTGTTAAAGAAGTAATAATCGCTACAAATCCAACAGTTGAAGGTGAAGCGACAGCACTATATATATCCAAGCTTATAAAGCCACTTGGAGTTAAAGTGACGAGAATTGCCCACGGAATACCGATGGGCGGTGACCTCGACTATTTCGACGAAATAACAGTCGCCAAATCCATAGAGCATAGAAGAGAATTGTAAAAGCCTCCATGTACATGGAGGCTTCACTAATTTATATAATGTAAAAAACTGTATCCAGAAATATTATATCATATGGATTAGGGTGTAACTTGCTTATTTTCATAACTAGATTTAACCATCATATTAAAATATATAAATATATGAATAAAAACTTTGACTTAGTTCTGGACATATGTTAAATTAGTTATGTTATTGATATTACTTATCAGTCAGTGTTTGAGATAGCATATACAAATGTAAGGAGGAGTACTTATGGAAAAAATAGTTTTAATTGGTGGAGGAGTTGCAACCAAAGGATTTTTAACAGCGGCTCTTGATTTTTATGAAGGTCTTGATATAACAGTAATAAGACAGTACAAGAGGTCACCTGTACCATGCGGAATACCGTATTCAATAGGAACGCTAGAATCATCAGAGGATAATATATCTCCAGATAAAAATTTTGAAGGGCAAGGAGTTAAGTTTATATTTGATGTTGTGACTTCTGTTGATAAGGAGAATAAGATTGTCAATATGAAGGGTGGAGAAAATCTACCATACGACAAACTAATATTTGCAACTGGAACAGTCCCATTCACTCCTCCTATACCAGGAATTGACCTTGAAAACGTAGTAAGTGTAAGAAAAGATGTGGACTATGTCTGCGAACTAAAGAAGAAAGTTGATGCAGCAAAAAATATAGTAGTAATTGGTGGAGGCTTTATAGGAGTTGAGCTGGCAGATGAGTTTACCAAACTTGAAGGTAAGAACGTAAGTATAGTAGAACTTGCAAGAAACTGTTTATCTCAGGCATTTGATGTCGAATACTGTGAAGCAATTGAATCAGATTTAAGAGAAAGTGGAATTACTCTTTATACAAGTACTGGAGTAAGCGAATTCCTAGGAGATGGGAAAGTTGAAAGCGTATTACTATCAACTGGCGAGAAAATTGAAGCAGATCTAGTGTTTCTAAATATAGGAGCCAGGCCACTTGTGTCTCTTGCTGATGAAATGGGGCTGAAACTCACTGAAAGAAAGAGTATAGCTGTAGATAAATTCCTTAGAACCTCAGAAAAAGACGTAATGGCGATTGGCGACTGTGCTCAGAAGAGAGACTTCTTCAATGGGAATGAGGGTGGGCCACTATTGGCATCAGTAGCTGCAAGAGAAGGAAGGATGGCTGCTGCTAACCTATTTGAAGCAAATTATCCATTGTCACCAGAAGGTTCTGTAAGTGTATTTGCTACTGCTGTAAGAGATAACTATTATTCAGCAGCAGGAATAACTGCGGAGGCAGCAGCACGCTATGGCTACGAATACGAAGTGATTAATGTTGAAGCATCAGACAAACATCCAGCAACACTGCCTGGATCAAGAACAGTAAAAGGGAAGTTCGTTTTCGCTAAAAAGAGCGGTGAGCTTCTTGGAGTACAGTTCTCAGGAAATGTTCAGGTTGCAGAAATGGCTAATATGATTGGATATGCTATTCAGCATAAGAGTACGGCGCGAGACTTGTTTGACAATGTTTACGGGACACACCCTTTGTCAACATCATCGCCGGTTCACTATATAATACACGTCGCAGCACAAAAAATGATGGCAAACTTCTTTAAATAAGATAAAGACCTGGAGTAATTTCCAGGTCTTTTAAATTCCAGATTGCTACTTATAAGCAAGGATGTCAGCACTGCCGATGTATTCCTTTATACCAAGGCCATGTCCCCATTTTCTGGCATATTCGTCGGTAACCTCATCCATGACAATTTCTATTCTTTCAAAGCCAAGAGCAATAAGAATTTCTTTTACCTTTTCCAAAGGTATGGCGCCACCAACTCAAGTGCCGTAAACATTTGGATCATCCTTTATTTCATCCGGTAAATCAGACTTCAAAGCAATATCAGAAATACTAAGCCTTCCACCTTTTTTAAGAACCCTGTAAATCTCTTTGTAAACCTGCTCTTTATCTGTTGAAAGATTTATTACACAGTTTGACATTAGAAGGTCGAAAGTGTTGTCGGAAGCCGGTAGATGTTCTATCTCTCCCAGTCTGAACTCTGCATTTGCAAAACCCTTATCGCGAGCTATTTTTCTTGCTCGTTCAATCATATCAATATTGCTGTCAATGCCAACAACTTTTCCTGTTTCTTTAACAGCCTTAGAGGCAAGGAAGACATCCATACCACGGCCGCATCCCAGGTCAGCTACTATCTCACCAGGCATTGGCTTCCCTTTCTCTTTTGGATTACCACATCCAAGTCCTAATTGAGCTTCCTCGGGTATAACGCTTAAGTCCTCTTCAGAATAACCCAGAGATCTGTTCAGATTATTAACGTCTACAGATATTTTTTCGTCTTCTTTAGCTACTTTATTATAAAAATCGTATACAGATTTTCTTATTTTGTCTTTTTCCATCTAATCACTCCTTAAAGCACATTACATAGATATATATGAATATTATATCATAGATTTTTTGATGTAAAATTAAAACATATGCTTTAATTACATCAACGCTAAACCACTTTAGTTAATTAATTGACAAAAATAAACTTTTCTCCTATACTTAATATAAAGGATAACACTAAAAAAGTCCATATTCTCCGATTCTATTTGACCTTAAATGGTCTATAGAACGATAGGGTGTGAAGAGAAATCTGAGTGCCTGCCATTGTGCAAAGGAGTTTATATGAATGCTTTATGCATTTGTATAGGCTTTTTTTATTGTCATCTACAGTCTTACTAAATAACAAGGAGGGGTAGTATGATACCAAAAGGCGGTATGTTTGGAAAAATTTTAAGAGTCAACTTGACTGAAAAGACATTTGAAGTTGAAGAAATGAGTCCTGAGATTGTCAAAAATTTTATTGGTGGTTCTCTATTGGGAGCTAAAATACTATATGATGACCTCAAACCTGGAATCGACCCACTTGGTGAAGAAAATGAGCTTATTTACACAACTGGTCCTTTGACAGGGACAGATGTTCCATGTGCCAGCAGGCTTTGTATATGTACGAAGTCTCCACTGACAGGTACAGTAACAGCTTCTCTTAGTGGTGGGTATTTCCCTGCTGAACTTAAGTGGACAGGATATGACGCAGTCGTTATATCGGGGAAAGCTGAAAAACCTACATATATTTATATCCGAGATGACAAAGTAACTTTCCACGATGCGACTAAATACTGGGGACTCCACACTCTGGACACTCAGCTTTATCTTAAGGAAGATCTGCATGACCAGAATATCAGAGTATCCTGTATTGGACCAGCCGGTGAAAACCTCAGCTTGATATCGGGGATTTTCAACGAAGCAAGAGCAGCAGGAAGAAAAGGCATTGGTGCAGTAGCAGGAAGCAAGAATCTGAAAGCTGTTGTAATTAGAGGAAAGAAAGATATACCTATAGCAGATAAAGATGCATTTAGTGCTGGCATAAGAGAAATGATGCAGTGCTTTAAGGAAAGCCCCATGGCTTATCCTGTATTCTCTAAAGTAGGTTCATCCTGTGCTGTTGAAGTAACTAACGCTCTTGGAGTGTTGCCCTATAAAAACTGGCTTAACGATGAAGATATTGATTGGGATGAGCACTTAGGACCAAATCCTGTAGCTGAATACAATATAACTAGGAATCCTTGCTATAAATGCCCAATCGCTTGTAGCCAGGTCAGACTTGTTAAGAGTGGAAAATATGCAGGAATCGCTTCTGAAGGACCAGAATATGAGTCGCTGTTTTCACTTGGTACATTGTTAAACATAAAATCACCTGAGTTTACCATTGCCGCTGACAGACTATGTGATGAGCTGGGTATAGATAGTATTTCAGCAGGAGCAACCACTGCTTTTGCAATGGAGTTATATGAAAAGGGCATATTTACAGATACTGATGGCATGGAATTGAAATTTGGTAAGGAAAAAGAGTCACTTGCTTTTATAAGGATGCTTGCTCATAGAGAAGGCTTTGCAGAGATATTTGCTGATGGTACAAAGAGAGCAGCAGAAAAAATAGGGAAGGGTTCTGAAAAATATACATTAGAGGTTAAAGGTCTTGAGCTCCCTGCTTATGATGTCAGAGGGTTGAAGGCTCATGGATTAAACTTTGCAACCTGTTACACAGGAGCTGACCACAACAAAGGCTATGCCTTCCAGGAGGTATTTGGGATACCGATACCACATGCTGTTGAAAGACTCGCTATTGAGGGTAAAGGTAAGCTGACAAAGTTCAACCAGGATTTTGCCGCTTTATTTGATATAGTAACCTACTGTGAATTCCCTGCAGAAATAGCTGTAACTCACGTTTTCCAAAGACTGATGGGAGATTTAATATCTGCTGCTACTGGATTGACTTATACAGAAGAAGATATGTGGAAAATGGGAGAAAGACTCAACAACATCACTAGGCTGTTTAATATTAGAGAAGGCTTTGGTCGAAAAGATGATACTCTGCCTGAAAGAATCAAGACAGAACCACTGAAATTTGGTCTTTCAAAGGGAGAAGTCATAAGTCAGGAAGACTTAGACTACATGTTAGATGAGTATTATAAAGCAAGAGGATGGGATGAAGACGGAGTACCTTCAGAAGAGAAACTAAAAGAGCTGGAGTTGATTTAATAAGTGATTATAGTTGAAGTCAGGTCGCTGTCTTATGTTAAAGACCATCTTGGCAGTAAAAGTTTTGAGTATGAGATAGAAGAATCTAAGAATGTGTACGAGCTATTACAGGCTTTGGATAAAGAATATGGAGTTGGCAGGCTGATTTATGATGATGAAGGCAATATAAATCAACACACCACGATAATCCTCAGAGGATGGAATGCAGCTCTCTTGAAAGAGGAAGATCTTATTCTACGTAATGGCGATATCGTACTGATTATGCCTGCACTTGGTGGAGGTTAAAAACTAAATGAATTTTTGTGAGGAGCCGTTATTATACGGCTCTTTTCATTTTTTACATTCTCATAATAACTGTGCTATACTCAAAGTATGAATAATTGTGATATAACATACGAGGGGTGAAAACATGAGAAGAAAAGACAGGGAAATGGGAGTAGAATTTGGACTTCAGGTAATAGACAGAGCTAAGTTTGGCGTCGTTACGTTGGTAGATGAAAACGGGGAACCTTATGGAATTCCTTTATCTATCGTAAGAGATGGAAATACTCTATATTTTCATTCTGCAAAAGCTGGTACAAAAAACGATTTATTTAGTAAAGAGCCTGTTGTGAGGATTGTATTTGTTGGAGAGGTGGAAGTACCAGAGCTTTATTCTGAAGACGAGCTAAATGATATGGTTGCAGATGATGTGAAAGCATCAGAACTTACTAAAACTGTTTTTACCACTCAGTATGAATCGGCAATTGTTAAAGGAAGAGTTCATGAAGTTACAGACGAGGATGCTAAGTTTGAAGTACTGAGAAAAATTTGCAAAAAATTTACTCCTGATAAAATGGCTTATTTTGAAGCTGCAGCAAATACAGGAATTAAAGATACCAATGCATTTTCGGTTGAAATAGAAGAACTGACCGCTAAGAGAAAGCGTTTTGATTCAGAAGGCATAGAGATGAAATGGGGTAGAATGTGAAGAGATAAGGAGGATGCATATGATAAGAGATCTTGTACTGAAAAACAGAACATATAGAAGGTTCTATCAGGATGTGGCAATTTCAGAGGCTGAGCTCCTCGATTGGATTGACTTAGCGAGACTTACATCAACAGGTGCTAATCTGCAACAGCTTAGATACGTTTTGTCGTTTACTCCTGAGAAAAACGAAGAAATATTTAAGGAACTTAAATGGGCAGCCTATCTTAAGGATTGGGATGGACCAGAAGAAGGCGAAAAGCCATCCGCATATATAATAATGCTATCTGATAACACAATCAGTACAAACATATACTGGAATCACGGTTTGGCATGTCAGAGTATTTTGCTGGGAGCTGTAGAAAAAGGTTATGGCGCATGTATGTTTGGCAGTTTTAACAAAAATAATCTAAGAGAAAAGCTTAGAATATCTGACCAGTATGAAATTTTAATGGTCATAGCTCTGGGTAAACCTAAAGAGGTAGTAGTGCTGGATGATATAGGAGCAGATGGCGATGTGAAGTACTGGAGAGATGAGAACGGTGTTCATCACGTTCCAAAGAGAAAGCTTGAGGATTTGATAATAGAATAAGGTAACAAGCACAAAGAAAGGGCGAATATTTCGCCCTTTTATAGTTTGTAGAAATCTTTTTTAAGACAGCTCATCACGAGCATATCTGAGTATTCACCATAAGAATAGAAATCTTCTCTAAGCCTGCCCTCTTCAACGAATCCACACTTTTTATAGCATTCTCTTCCTGCCATATTGTGTTCATTAACGGTGAGTTCAACTTTATTCAGGTTCATTTGATCGAATGCAAACTTCAATAACAGACTTATAGCCTCTGTTCCAATGCCTTTTCCATGCAATTCCTTTTTACCTATAACAATCCCGAGAGTTGCCTTCCTGCTGACCCAGTCAATTTTCATTAAATCGACCTGACCTATGTAGCTTCCATCTTTATGAGCAATTACAAATCCTCTAATATCACTGGTTTTATTAAGCATCGCTTTTAGGAAGTTTTCTGTGTCAGTTCTTGTATGTGGGTAGAGGAATAAGCCGCTCAAAAACTTTGTTACTTCGCCATCATTTACCCAATTTTGAATATCATCTATATCATCCATGCGGTATTCTCTGAGCATTATGTTTTCTCCAATTAGATGTGGCATTTAAATCAGCTCCTTAATTGAGTTTGAAAATTGATTCCACGGTTCTGTATCGTCAGGTAGAGATTTTAATTCCATAATTCTGTTGTCAGCAGGATGCCTTATTGTTAGGCTGTAAGACCAAAGTGCAATCTGTGTCCAGCCCTTCTTTTTCATAAATACCCTGTTATATTTATTGTCTCCCCAGATTGGAAGCCCAGCATTGGCAAGCTGAACCCTTATTTGGTGATGTCTGCCAGTTTTTAGCCTGACTTTTAGTAAAGATAGCTTCTCAAACTCGTCAGAATCAACCCGTGAAATCACCGAGTAGCTCAATTCAGCTTTTTTAGCTCCAGGGGTTTCAGCTTCAACTACCTTACTCATGTTTATTGTTCGGAGTTTTTTAAGATGGTCTGTCAGAACTACTTCATTTTTTTCAGCGTTTCCACAGACAACCGCAAGATATTCCTTGATTATTGTATTTTCTGAGACCTGTCGAGATAACTTTGAGGCAGCGTTCTTGTTTTTTCCATATACAATGACTCCACCAACGGGTCTGTCCAGTCTGTGTATGAGGTGTAGACCATTCCTATCGAGAATGGCCATAAGGTCATCGTCACCTGTTTTATCGCTTTGAGATGCGATACCTGGTGGCTTTTCGGCCACCAGGATATTATTGTCTTCATATATAATATTTATGTCCATGCCTATATATTAACCAGACCTTCTACGACTATATCTACAGTACCATCAAGCAATATTGATTTAGGCTGATTATCTTGCCATTTGACCTTGATAGCCAAGCTACCGCCAGGCTGTTTAATCTCCATGTCGGTGTCTGTACCCTTAAGATATGAAATAGCAGCGCCCAGTGCTGCAGTTCCTGATGCACAACTTCTTTCCCAGACCAGAGAATCAGTCTCTTTGACATAGACTACAGGATCTGCAGATGAATCTTCAAAGTTGTGATACATTACGCCAAAAGCTTCAAAGTTTTCCTGTTCCATTTTCTCTCGAACCAGTTGTAAGAACTCACTTCGACTTCTCAGGCTTTCTTCATCAACCACAAAGTGGGTAATTCCAGGGAAATCAACTCTAATTGCTGCTCTTGATTCACCACTTATAATGAATTCTTCTGCAATAATACTTGTAGGCAGCGGCATTTCGATGGAAGCCCTAAAAGCATTTGGGCTGTCTGTTCTTTTTACCTTACAAATCAGGCCCATATCAAATCCTGACACCTGAATTGGAACGATATATCCATCTTCTGAAGTCTCAACTTGTGGGTATTCAGCATACACCATATATGCCGCTAAAGCACGACTGGCATTGCCGCAAAACTCTCCACCCATCATCTGAAGTCGTACTCCGTCCTCATTTCCAAGGGACTTTTCGATAAAGCCAACCTGCTCAGCGTTAAGGCTTCCCGGTCCCATTAGGGCTTTAGCTACTCTGCTGTGTAACCCCCTGGGAACCTGATCCAGTACGAATACCGTAGTGTTTCCTGCAGGGCTGGTTTTAATAAAATTTAGCTTCATCTCATCACTTCCTCTCATGCTTTTAGTATAGCAAAGAAGTAAAGGAATAGCATCAGTTAGTTCAAAAATTTTGACCCACGGGGACAGTCCGAGACCAGTGAAAAAGAGGTCTCAAATATCCCCAATTTACCTTAAAATATAATAATTCTTAAGATTTAGGTCTAAAAAACCTATATTTGCAAAAATACAAAAATTATCAAAATATAAAGAGGATA
>JAVEXI010000063.1:0-8597 GCA_034004165.1 Gudongella sp.
ATAAAACTTCCAACAGCTACTCTCCTAGCACTATTAATAACAATTATTTTGGGATTTCTAATTGCCAGCAGTATAACAGAGCCCAAAAGAGATGTTACAAAGAAAGCCGAAGAGATGTCTATGGGAGATTTCGACCAGTTTGTAGAAGTAAAAAGTGACGATGAACTAGGTCAGCTTGCAGGTATGTTTAACCAGCTGACTATGAAACTCAAGCAGACAATAGGTGAAATGGACCTTGAGAGGAGCAAGCTAGACACGATTTTTAGTTATATGGCGGAAGGCGTAATAGCAGTAGATCGTAACGGTTTCCTTATTCACGCAAATCCCATAGGGCAGAAACTTATGGACCTTGAAGAAAAAGATTTTCACCAGGATACTATGTTTAATATGGAGTATCTGGATTTGGATAGTATAGATTACAATGATCCCTCGACTCTTAATGGTGAGATCATACATGAAACAATAGACGGAGTATATAAAGTTAAGTATGCTCCTTACCGAGACGAGAGAGATTCTATTGCAGGAATAATTATGGTTTTTCAGGATATAACACAGGAACACAAGCTTGAAAACATGAGGAAAGAATTTGTCGCAAATGTATCTCACGAGTTGAAGACTCCAATTACCACTATTAAGAGTTATACAGAAACACTTATGGGAGAGGATATCCCCTCTGATGTACACGAAAGATTTTTAAGTGTAATAGATAGTGAATGTGACCGAATGGCCAGATTGGTAAGGGACTTGCTTCAATTGTCAAATTTGGACTACAAAAAGACTAAATGGGCAAAAGTAAGAATAGACGTAAATGAGCTGATAAGGGATATTCTTCTTAAACTAGACGTCCTTCTACAGGAAAAATCACAAGAAACAGATTGTGATCTATCAAACTCATCTGCCTTTATAATGGGCGATAGAGACGGCATTGAACAGGTTCTAATAAATGTAATATCAAATGCTATTAAATACACTGAAGATAACGGAAAGATTCAAATTTCAACGAATATTTCTAAAGGACGTGTGCGAATAAGAGTTAAAGACAACGGAATAGGAATTCCATCTTATGATCTTGATAGGATTTTTGAAAGGTTTTACAGAGTGGAAAAAGGTCGAAGCAGGAACCTTGGCGGAACTGGTCTGGGTCTTTCTATAGCTAAGGAAATTATTGAAGCACATAATGGAGAAATCAAATTGATCAGCAAAGACGGTGAAGGAACCACTGCAGATATTTATTTCCCACTTGCGTAATTCAATTTTAACTGCACTGTAATATTCTTGTAACATTATTGCGGTATAATTTTCTTGTAGAATAATGTAAAGGAGGCAGATGTATGATAAAGAAATTGCTTGTCAGTCTTGCACTGGCCATTGCAATTTTTGGATTTGCTAAGAATAGCTATGCAACTGGCACTGTAAATATTATGCCAGATACTGCTACTATCCAGTTAGATCCTGAAGTTGCTGCTCAGTACGAGATAATCAAGCCTGACAAACAAACTTATTCCTCCTCAGAGAGAGTTATACTAATCAATGGCAAAGCACCCTCAGGAACAGAGGTTACTATAAATGTTTACGGTACGACAGATCTTACTAGAAAGTCCTTCAACTTGGACAAACTGCCGTTAGAACAGGACTATATCCTTCTTGCAACTGAGAAAGCAATATCAGGCAATATGGGATTCTTTCAAAAGCAGATGGATCTTGTAAGAGGTATTAACAAGATTGTCATCGACTTTGGTGTGGAGGGACTCGAAAAAAGCGAATTCATAGTATACACTTATGAACTGAGAAGAGTAGAAATAAGGCCAATATACACAAGGGATACAATACTCCCTGCAATACCATTAATTAGATAAGTATAAAGGCAAAAATAAGGAGAGGTTCACATGAAGGAGAGGCTAAAGACCATTCTCCTTTTTCTTTTGGTAGGCTCAAGCCTTTACATGACTCAAAAGCTCTGGATACATTTTCCGGTGAGTGTTACAGAATTCTTTAAACCGGAAGTCTCTTACTCATCATCATATCTACTTTCCGACATGATTATACCTAACAAATACTTGATAATCTTTGGTCAGGATTCAATTACGATGATGTATGATGCCAACAAATACGATCTTTGGAATGAGTCAAGAGAGATTGTAGCCCAGCTTCTAAGTTCAACTACCATAAAGACAGAGGAACTTGAGAGCGGTTACGATACTGAAGCCGCTGATAGAGCAATAGTTTTTTATATGCCTGAGAAACTAAGCACCTACATTGCTGCAAAAGCATGGGATGTTAAAGAACCGAACAATATAACGGATGCCATACCCTACATTGAGACATTTACAGTCAATCTGGGTACTGGGGATCCTTTTTTTGTATTTTCCGGAGAAGGAAAGTCTATTAAGGTTATTGAACAAGGAATAGATATATCTGATATTATTCAGGGAGTCAATGAGATTGAAGACAATAAGGGCTACGACTACTATTATTCCATGTCAGATATTTTTGAAACAGCTAAACGAAATGTCTATATCCCATATGAAATTAGACAGAGCCTCCCAGTAGTATACGTCAGCAATTCGATATCTTCCATGAGCCAGATTCAAAAAGATCAGTTTGCCGAGAGATTTCTAGAGCAAAAAATTGATTATTTAAGGCAGATAACAGAGAGTAACGGTTCCAGCATATATATTTATAACAACATGGTGCTTAAATTCAATGTAAACGGCACAATAGAATACTTCAGTTCGCTTCAGGACAGAGTAAGAGAAAGAAATTTGTTTCTAAGCCTGACATCAGCTGCAGATTTTATTGACAGAAAAGCATTTACTGCATCTGGCATGTATTTGGCACAAACTGAAGAAATTGAAGCCGAAGGTAGTCTTGGTTACAAACTAACATTTAAATATAGGATTAGAGGGTTGCCTGTGCTGTTGGGAAACAGAGAAGTTCCCGAGTATGCGCAGATAGAGGTGTTCAATAACCAGGTGAGGAGCTATAAACAGCTATTTAGAAGAGAAAGTGCACAAGACTTGGTAAGAGCTCCGTCAGGAAAAGCAATACTTTCATCATTTGATATTATAGACAAGAACTATCCATTTTTAGAAAAGAAATATCTCGAATACAGCGGTCAGATTAGGGAGGAAATAAAAGACCAGTTGTTGAAAGAAGTTCTTGGGTCTATTGAAGATGTAACTATATCTTATTATGATCCAAACCTTAAAGATCAGGATGAACGACTAATAGAGATTTGGCAGATAAGAGCATTTGGAAGACTTTACGCATTTAACGCATATACGGGAACTCTTGTTTTTGAAAGGTAAGGTAATATTAAATGAATTGGTCAAAGGCTAAAACAATATTAATAATTGCATTACTTTTTGCAAATGCCATACTGGGTTACTTTGTGTTTAGAGATGTGGAAGCAATGGGAGAATCCTCTGATCAATATCTCGACGACAAGGTTCAGGAACTTCTTATGCGAAAGGAAATTGAACTCGGAAGTCTCATTCCTGAAAAACCAGAGACAATTTACAACCTGACTGTAGAATTTGAGAAAACAGATCCCTACGATATCAATGCAAGGTTTTTTGAAGGTCGGGGTATAAGAGAATACAGAAAAGAAGAGGGAATCGAAGAAATTTACAGAGGTACTGAAACAGTAATTCTAGCAAACGGAAAAGAACTTATATACACAAATACAGAAAATCCTGATATAAACAATCAAAAACTTGATGTAGTAGAAGCAGAGAGTATTGCCAGGAATTTTCTTGAAGACAGAGGGTATAGTACACAGGATATGGTACTCTCGCACTCTGAAAACAAGAACACTATTTACATTTTAGAATTTTCAAAGATTTTCGATGGAAATTACGTCGAAATGGGACATACAAAAGTTACTATAGAAGGAAAGACTGTTCGGGCAATGGAGAGATTGTGGCTCAACACTGCAGAAATACAGCAGGCTGATTTGTCAGTTCCGTCAGCTTCTAAAGCGCTATTGGGTCTTTTGAGTATTGATTCAGCATATGGAAAAAAGATTTCTCGGATTGATTTCTGCTATTATTTTGATCCTGAAAAACAAAATGTTGGAGATTTATTTTTGCAGGCTGCGCAAGGTACTGCATTGCCTGCTTGGAGAGTACAGTTCGACGATGGAACAAAAGTAATCCTCGACTCAGAATAACAAAATATTTAAATTGGTTATGTTATAATGGTAGCATAGTTTAAGTGGGGGGCTTTTTTTATGGGCATAAAATTTTGTTCGCTTTCCAGTGGGAGCAGCGGTAATTGTCAATACGTAGAAACTGATTCAGTCAAGCTTATAATAGATGCTGGTTTTAGTGGAAAGAGAATAGAGCAACTGTTAAAGGAGATAGAGGTAGACCCCAAAACTCTTGATGGGATACTTGTAACTCATGAACACATAGACCACTCAAAAGGAGTCGGAGTGCTCTCTAGGAGATATAATATACCAGTATATGCCAATGAACAAACCTGGAAGGGCATGGAACCTATAATTAAACAGGTTCGAACAGACAATGAAAAAGTATTTAAGACGAATAAAAACTTAGAAATAAAAGACGTACTCATACATCCTTTTAATGTAAGCCATGATGCCAATGAGCCTGTTGGATATATAATTTTTAGTGGGAAAAGTAAAATGAGTTTTTTAACGGACACTGGCTGGGTGAACGACTCAGTAAAGAAAAAAATTAGAAATTCCAATGTATTCTTCATAGAATCAAATCACGATGAGAAAATGCTCATGGAGGGTACTTATCCTTGGCCATTAAAACAAAGGATAATGAGCTCTCACGGACATCTCTCAAATGCAGACGCTGCTGCTGTGCTAAGTGATGTACTAAAAGGAGAAAACGAACTGGTGCTGCTTGCGCATCTCAGTCAGGATAACAATCTCCCAGAACTTGCTTACAATACAGTCAGAGACAGTCTTGTGATGGAAGGCTACGATGTTGATACTGACTTGAGGCTGCAGCTTACAAAGAGAGATGCAAGAACACAAATTTATATTATAGAATAAGGAGGTAAAAATGGATAATTATAATTATGGATCATATTATAAGCCTCCTAAGAAGAGCAGAGGTTTTTTATCGTATCTTCTTGTTGCTTTGATTTCTGGAATTATAGGCGGCCTGATTAGTGTGTATATAGCACCTAATTATCTATATGGCAAAATCATTCCTTCTCCTGAAATATATCAGGAACAAGCACCTGCAGTAGTGAATACCATAACAATAAATCCAATAGAAGAAACTGGAGTGGTAGCAGCGGTTGCAAAAAAGTCGGTCAGCACTGTAGTTGGAATAACTACTATCAGGCTGCAGCGGGATCTTCTGTGGGCTACTCCCGTTGAGGGCGTAGGTTCAGGCGTCATCGTTCACAGCGACGGATATATCCTTACAAACTCCCATGTAATTGGAGATGGGAATGCACAGGAGATAAATGTCCTATTTGAAAATGGAGACAATCTTAAAGGCAGGCTACTGTGGTATGATGCAACTTTAGATCTTGCGATAATTAAGGTCAATGCGAACAACCTTTCAGTTGCAGAGCTTGGAGATTCCGACGAAGTGGAAGTAGGCGAGATGGCAGTTGCAATAGGGAATCCTCTGGGGCTAGACTTCCAAAGGACTGTAACTGCAGGGGTAATAAGTGGACTACACAGATCAATACAGATAAATCGCTACACAATAATGGAGGATCTTATACAGACAGATGCTTCAATAAATCCTGGGAACAGCGGAGGGCCACTTCTAAATGCTACTGGGCAGGTTATAGGAATAAATACAGCTAAGACTCAGTCTGGGGAAGGGCTTGGGTTTTCAATACCCATCAACTTGGCAAAACCTGTAATTAATGAGATTGTTAGCTCTGGAACATTTAAAAATGTGTATATCGGCTTCACTGGAAGTGAGGTAGCACTTTATGAAAGACAGATGAATGTCAGTCTGAAAGCAGATTCGGGGGTTGTAATTGTTGAGATAATTACGAATTCACCAGCACATGTGGCAGGGCTAAAGCCTCTCGATGTAATTACTGCTGTTGATGATGCTAAGGTTACTAGCATGTCAAACTTACGAAAAATACTATATAATTATAAAATTGGAGAAAAAGCCGTTCTTACAATCAACAGAAACGGTGAGACAATCAGAGTAACTGTGAATTTTAAGGAATTTTAGGAGGTTAAAATGAAAATATTACTGGCTAACGACGATGGAATAATGTCTCCGGGAATCCACTTGCTGGCAAAATATCTGCAAGAGGAAGGCCACGAGCTTACAATAATAGCACCTGAAAACCAGAGGAGTGCACTGAGTCACGCTATAACCCTTCACAAACCAATAATCATAAAAGAAGTGTCTTTGGACGGAATTAAAGGTCGTGCTTACAGTATTTCAGGGACACCAGCTGACTGCGTACGAGTAGGAATGGAGTTCTTGACTGATGGCGACATTGATATTGTGTTTTCAGGAATCAATATGGGGCTTAACTCAGGGATGGATATACTATACTCTGGAACAGTTTCGGCTGCAATTGAGGCAAATATTTATGGGATTCCAAGTATAGCCGTTTCATCTGAGTGGAACAAAGGTGATGTAAATTACGAGATAGCTGCAAAATACGCTGTTAAACTCCTAAATACTATATCACTTGAAAAACTCGATACTCCAATGGTATTAAATCTTAATACTCCTTTTGATCTAAATAATCCGGAAGAACCTATTAAAGTATGCAGAATAGGTGGGCCGATATACGATTACTATATTGCAGAGAGCAATGGAAATGGCGATAAGACACTGAAGGTCACAGGAAGAAAAAACACCGTACTGGAAGAAGATACCGACAGGTATTTTTTGTCAAAAGGCTATGCAACTTTAACCCCTCTAGGCTATGATTTTACAAATTTTGAGCTGATGGACAGAATAAGAGAGTGCATAGAACAGGGAGTCGGATGTGAATAAAAGGAATTATGACGGGTATCTATCTCACAGGCATTATAATGAGTAAAACTGAAAAATAAAAGGAGATAGATATCATGGAAAAGAGAAAAGGTATAGTATCGATGGGAGATAATCCCATGACATTGCTAGGAAGTGAGATAAAGCCTGGGGATAAGGCGCCAGATTTTACTGTGCTAAAAGACGATTTAAGTCCATACAGCCTGAAGGATGCAGGAAATAAGAAAAAGATAATTTCTGTAGTACCTTCACTAGATACTGGAGTTTGTGAGTTACAGACCATAAGATTTAACGACGAAGCAGCAAAATTAGACGATGTGCTCGTTCTAACAATTTCTGTCGACCTACCATTTGCTCAAAAAAGATTTTGCAGTGAGCACGATATAGACAAAGTTCTTACTCTTTCTGATTATAGAGATTTAGACTTTGGATTGAAGTATGGATTTGTTATGGAGGAACTTAGGCTCCTGGCAAGAGGAATTGTAGTACTTGATGAGGACAATGTAGTTCGTTATGTACAATATGTAAATCAAGTTACAGAGCATCCCGATTACGACAAAGCATTAGAAGCAGTTAGAAGTATATAAATTCTCCTGCAAGGGGATTCTGAGAGTTTACTTTCAGAATCCCTGATCAGGAGTTTTTTTGAGGAGAGAAAAGTGAACATAAATATTATTTGTGTAGGTAGAATTAAAGAGAAGTACAGTGAAGAGGCCATAAAGGAATATTTGAAAAGGCTCAGCAGATATTGTAGTATCAGTATTTACGAAGTTGAAGACGAAAGAGCGCCAGAAAATCTATCGAAAAAAGAGATAGAAATTGTAAAGAATAAAGAGGGGGATAAAATTCTCTCAAAATTGTCACAAAGTACATATGCAATAGCACTTGCTATAGAAGGGCAGCAATTATCATCAGAAGAGTTGTCGGAAAAGCTTTTAGACCTGATGATAAGTGGACATTCTGACATCACTTTTATAATTGGGGGATCATTGGGATTATCAGATGAAGTCTTAAAAAGAAGCGACATGAAGCTATCTTTTTCTAAGATGACTTTTCCCCATCAACTGATGAGATTAATTCTTCTTGAGCAAGTATACAGGTCTTTTAAAATTATGAAGAACGAGCCTTACCATAAATGATTGAGAAGTATATATAAGTTATTGTATAAATACATAGCAATGTGTAAAATTGAAGTAACGAATTAATAAAGACAATTAAATTTGAAAGGCAGGGATAACCATGGAAGCTGAAGGAAGAATTCTTGAATTAAGCGATGCCAATCTGCAAAGTTTCAAAAATTTCTGCGTCAAATACAGAAATATGGTAGATGATACATTCCTGGATGACGAAGACCTCGACAGCATAGTTCCAGGACCTGAAAATCCAACATTTTTATATCTGGAAGGAAGTAAGATTGTTGCCGTTGCCTCCCTTATGATGGATGAATACAATATCCGAGAAAATCGTTCAAGATTTAGAATACTTTTCTCAGAAAAGGAAAGTCGTGGAATTTATGAGGGAATATTTCACAGAATACTAATCCATGCACAGGATTTGGAGAAGGTGTATATTAAAGTACCGACTTTTAACGATATACTTATGGATAGAATAGAAAGACTTGGGTTTATC
>JAVEXI010000064.1:0-8524 GCA_034004165.1 Gudongella sp.
AAGGAAACTACAAGAAGGTTATGGCAAAGTATTCAAACCCAGTACTTTTAATAATTGATGAATGGCTTTTGTTAAAGCCAAACTCCACAGAAGAAAAAGATATCTTTGAACTTCTTCATAGAAGAAGGAAAAAGTCTTCAACACTTTTCTGCTCACAATTTAGACCTGAAGGCTGGTATGAACAGTTAGGTGGAAATGATTCACCTTTAGCAGATGCTATACTTGATCGTATAGTCCATGACTCTTACAGAATCAATATCGAGTCAATTAATCCTACAAAAGATCTTTCTATGAGGGAAGTCTACGGCCTCGACAAAAGATTAAGCGAGTAAAACAATGCTACATGGTATCGTGAGTCCGGACATGCGGTATCTATCCTTCTGGATTCACGGTACTAATGAAGAAGAATATTCATGATAATCTCAAGACTGCTGTCATCAAGCATGGAAGGTCAGAAATTTTTCTTAACAGAACCTATCAAGAAATGGCTGAACACTACAACACAGCAGTAATCCCAGCAAGACCTGCTTCGCCAAAAGACAAGGCCAATGTCGAAGGTACTGTTGGAGTTATATCTACATGGATAGTTGCAGCTCTTAGGAACCAGAAGTTCTTTTCATTCTATGATCTTAATTCGGCAATACATGAAAAACTTATTGAGTTCAATTCAAAACCCTTTCAAAAAAAGAACGGAAGCAGGCTATTGGCATTTGAAAATGAGGAAAAACCATATCTTCAACCGCTACCTGCTTCACCGTATGAGATGGCCGTCTGGTCAACTGCCACCATACAACCAGATTATCTCATAACAGTGGAAAAAATCAAGTACTCGGTACCCTATGAATTCATAGGTCACAGTGTTGATATCAGAACCACAACCAAGACAATTGAAGTGTTCTTTCACAACAACAGAATCGCATCCCATATCAGAAGATTTGGATTCAGTGACCCCCAAATATTGAATGAGCATATGCCAGACAACCATAAACGTTACCTTAGCTGGAACAGGGATACTTTCCTTGAATGGGCCAGCGGCATAGGAGAATCCACATCAATGGTGATGAAATGCTTGTTGAGTTCCTACAAGGTAGAAAAGCAAAGCTACAAATCTTGTGCATCTCTAATGAAACTGGCTGACAAGTACTCAGTATCAAGGATCGAGGATGCCTGCACAAGAGCTCTTTCCTACACTCCCACACCAAGTCTAAGGAGTATCCAGTCAATCCTTAAATCTGGAGTTGACCAGGTAAAAACAGAATACAGTGACTTGGCTCCTAAACCAAGTGGTAATTATGGATTCACCCGTGGTGCTGAATACTTTGGAGGTGGAAAATATGATTAATCAATCCACCCTAGACAAACTACAAAGGATGAAGTTAAGTGCGATGGCAGATTCTTTTACCTCTCAACTAAAGGACTCCTCCTACGAATCACTAAGCTTTGAAGATCGGTTTGGAATTGCAGTAGATGCCGAGTGGTCAAGACGCCAATCGAACAAACTCTCAAAATTGATCAGGACTGCAGGATTCAGGTATCCCAATGCTTGTATTGAGGATATTGAATATCATCCAGACAGAAAGCTAAGCAAAACTCAGATATTACAACTATCAACCTGTCGATATGTACATGAGGGGCACCATATCATCCTGGAAGGAGCATCAGGCAATGGTAAAACATACCTTGCATGCGCATTTGGTGTGGCAGCCTGCAAGAACTTTTTAAAGGTTCGTTACATCAGATTACCAGAGCTTCTTAATGATCTGTTAATCGCAAGAGGCGAAGGCACATACAAGAAAACGATCAGAATTTACCAAAAAGTTGATTTGCTAATTCTCGATGAATGGCTATTAAAGCCACTTACAACCCAGGAAGCCATGGATCTGTTTGAAATCATAGAAGTCAGAACACGTAAAGGAGCTATGATATTCTGCACTCAATTCGATCCCAGAGGTTGGTATGAAAGGATAGGATCACCTGCAGATGGAACAGTCTCAGAAGCAATCATCGACCGTATCAAGCACAACTCCTATGAGATAATGATTGATGGCAAGGAATCAATGCGTGAACGCCACGGATTAAAGAAACAGTTAACAGATTAATTAAGCATCTATTGGCGGACATAGTATCACTTAGTGGTACTGTGTCCGATACAATGGACTTATTTCCCCGTGAGGGTGGGTCTATATTCCCGTCACAGTGGAGTTATTGAACCGAAATACTCATACGACAGGCTCTCTTTCACTGTAGAAATAAAATAAAGCTACTGCGATGAGTACTATTATAGGAATTAGAATTTTGAAGATTGTTTTTGGAGACGACATTTTGTTTACCTTCCTTTTAATATTCATGGGCGACCAAAGGTCGCCCCTACGATTGGGCGGTTAATTACTATATATATCGGACGACCAAAGGTCGCCCCTACGATTGGTTGGTATAAACCCCTTAATATAAACAGAATAAAAGTAGTCCACCAATTAAGGTAGACTACCATGTACCTGTAAAAAATTATCAGCGTCCTTTTACAGTTCCAATATCGGTTACTTGCCCACTTTTTATACTAATTCCTGTTTTAGAGGGATTGGAGCTTCCAACAATAAATAATTCATAAGTATTAGGAGCAAGGGCAAGAGTAAAGGATCCGTCGCTTTGTATTTCTGCTTGTAGTGTCCATGCATCAGGATTATGTCTAAAGTTGGGCGGTATAGCCATTACTGTTTTTCCCGGTGATACCCCGGTCATTACACCCTTTAGAATACCTTTGTTATTATCTACTGTATATGTTTGCCCATGACTATTTGCATTAACAGAAATTTGATCTCTTATAGGCATTTCAAAAGAAAGATGATAGCTTCCAATAGGTACTACCATGCGATAGCGACCCTGTTCATCTGTTTCTGTACTGCTAAAACTATGGTCAATCCCCTCTTTTCTGATGTGTATAAAAATATCTTCTGCAGGAGTACCAGTAAAGGGATTCTTTACCACGCCACTTACTACAGCAGCCTGATTGGCAGCAATTATCTTGTACCTTCCATCTTCCATGGCAGGGTCCTTAAAGACATTGATACTTATCTCCACCGGCTTTTTATCATCCGATGCCAAGCTTGTATAGGTTACTATTGCTTTACCAGAAATATCGGTTCTTGTCTCCAGTTGGGATAGCTGTGCATTTCTATCATCTGTTCTATCGCTTTCATAGACAAGTGCAGCGAAAAAAACCTCTGCCTCCTCTATTGGGTTTCCAGCTTTGTCGGTTACCTTAACGACAATTGTAGCAGTCTGTCCTCCCCCTTCAGGCAAGACTTCCGGAAATTCAACAGACATACTTATACCTTCCAATTGCTGGTCTTTAGAGTCTTCGGGCTTATCTTCAGCCCTGGCTTCCAAAAGATCTACTATCATTGTCCCATCTGTGCGCTCTACATTATACACTGCATTTGCTGCAAATTTGGCCATTTGATCTCTTCTTATGTGGGAGTCGCTTATGTATTCAAGCCCCTCCGTAAGACCTAGTTCACCAGCTAATTGGTCGTAACCGGTGGGCCACGCTAGTCCCTCAGTCTCGTACCCAAGTATTCTTATAAGGATGGCTCCCCATTCTGCCATTTTGAGATTATCCCCTGGTCCATATTTCCCATCCCCATAGCCACCTATTATATCTTCTCTTGCTGCTAAGTTAATCCAGCCAAGAGCCCATTCGTGAGCTCCCATCCCCCCATACACATCATTAAAAGCTTGAGGCAGAGTCTTTGCCATTTCTGCATCCTGCTCATCAAATCCAGCAAGGAACATAGCCACTTTTGCGGCTTCTGCCCGAGTTAAGTTGTCATCGGGGTAAAACTGACCGTCTCCTCGTCCAGATAAAATACCCAGTTCCACCATTTGTTCTATTGCATCTTTGTGAGGATTATTATCTATGTCAGTCATTGATTCAGCATTAGCCACTACCATTGCAGTAAAAAGAACAGACAAAATTAAAAATATGGCAATTCTTCTTTTCATCATAATCTTCTTCTCCTTTCAATCATACTCGCTTTAGCTCTTTACTTAAGTGTATCATGTTTGTCGTATGATTATCAAATTATGAAGATACTAACTACAAAGTTTCAAGTGGAGACCTAGAAGATTATCTATAATTGCTATCACTATAATATAAGTATATAATAATTTTTCTTCTCCCAGAAATTTCGCTGCATTATTTTCTACTGTCACTATCCCACAATAGTCTACTTTAAAATTTATTACAGCCCATATAATCAACATCCTTAAAGCTTTTATAGTTTCTTCATAAGTAATATTTTCTGCATATGGATAATTATTTGAATATCGTGTCCATCTATCCTTTAATATCTCACTCGTTTCAATGGTCTTTATCGTTTCTAGGGTATCATTTAGTATATGTGTTGTTTTCCGGTGCTCTACTGTCTTTTTTAATGCTTCAGATAATATCAGGTTGTCAAACCCTTGAGTTTTAGCCAATATTTAAATATCATAAAAGTCTCTTGGTCTATTATTTAATTCTCCTCTTTGCAATATTGTTCCATTTTTTCTGCTCAAACATATAGTTTTGTAGTTTAACTTGGGCTGATATATCTTTTTCTTTTGCTAAGTTTCTAATTATAGCCTTTAAACTTATGGCCTTTCTACTCATAGAAGTACCTCCATATAGGTATTTAATATCTTTTCAACATTAAGTTTTTTTGCATACTTCATAAGTAAAGAGTAATCTAAATTCTTTTTCTTTGCTACTCTTTTAAGGGCATCAGAAAATATTTGAATATCTATCCTGTTTCTGCTTCTTAATATATCGCAAATTGTTCTTTCCAAATTATATATATTTATGACATTCCCAAGAGATGTTTTTCCTTCTACCATACCCATTTGATGAAGTTCTTTTTTTACGTAATAAATTTTAGATTTTTCACTTATGGCATTTACAACCTTATATCCACTTGGTACTGTTACAGCATATTCAAAGGGTGTCCTATCTGACAATTCATGTAAGAAAAGGGCAGTTTCATGAGAATAGATTAAATTAGGGTACTTCTTTTGTAAAATAAACATTTCGTCCTCTAATAAATCAGGCAACACATAAATACCTCTGCCTATTCTTTCTATTCTACCTTCTGCCACCATTATAGATAGATAAGTCCTAGGAATTTTGTTTTTGTCTAAATTTAAACTGAGCAATGTTCCTTTCTGCTTGTCTATAATATTCTCGATTTTTTTAATATAATCCATAGCTTCACCTTCTTTTACAAATATACTTATATTGTATTCGATATAAGTATATTTGTAAATATAGCCTGTGAAATAAACTTTAACATATCTGTTAAAAAAATTGCCCACTCTATATTTTGAGAGCAAACAACTTTTTGTTTTCATATCGAACTTTAGTTATTAAATAAGATCAAAATATTCAAAACAACTGATACTTAAATTTTATTTCCCAATTCCTTATTTTAAAAATTATCAACATCTTTAGTAAATGTAACACACCTTGCACAGTATTGGAAACTAAGAATTTCTACGTATCTTTCTTTTATATTCCTATTACGCACTCCGTATGCAACGATTTATCAGGGTTGATGTTTCATAGTTCCCCTACTGTATTTTTACATTTCCCTAGTATCTTGGAAATTGGAAATAAGTCCGCCAAGTATTTTATTCTCCAAATCCTTTGCGATACTTGAAATATAGATCATCTCTAGCATATAGAAACCCATTAATTAACTTATAATAAATTAAATAAAGAACAGATAGCCAAGCAGCTATGACTTTCTAAAATCAAAAGCTTATTTAACTTAATAATAAATCCCTAAATCTATATAATATCCTTAAAAATATCTTTTCTTCTATAGCTATTTCCCACAAACCATCTCCAAATCTTTCTTGCCTAATATAGCCTGTTAGAATTGCTTTTAGTAAATCATAATCAGCAGTATCTAGATAATCATCTACTAGCCTTGGGTTTCCAATTACTTTTCTAATTGTTGTCATGTATTCATAATCAAGCAAATCACTCTTGTAGAAATCACTTATAAAGCTATTAATTTCAGCAGAATATACTGGATATGAGCCCATATAAGTTTTTTCTCCAACTTTTTCACCACCAGCCCAGGCACAAGCCTCCTTAACATCAATATTTTCAAAATATGGGATATAGACAAGTAAATCATTAACGCTAGTCTTTCTTAGTTTATCGTGTAAAGCATTACACAAATTCTCTATATAATCTTTTCTCATAATTGTATCAATCCACTTTTTAGGTATAGTTTCATAGCCATACCTTAGTCCTGCCAGACCCCCAACTACAGCTCCAGTAGTATCTGTATCCTTGCCAAGATTTATTGCCTTTAGGACACAGGACTTGTAGTCTGAGGTATTTAGAAGGCACCAGATAGATGCTTCAAGTGTATCTACCACATAGCCTCCACTTTTTATTTCATCTTCTTTGAAGTTTTTAAAATTCTTATCTCCAAGTCTAGAAAAATATTTGATTTGATCTTTAAATTCATCCTTTGATTTATAATATTCCATAGCCCCTTCTATACCTTCGTAGATAGATGTTTCTATATTTTCATCAGAATTTAAAAAGGATGCGATAGCTATATAAATACCACAGGCCATTTGGCTTCTTTTATGACCATGGGTAAGGGCTGAAATATTATGGATTATATCAAAGGCCTCTTCATTATGTATAAAATCATTACCAAATTCGCTTTCTAAATAATAGATAATAGGAAGTATCCTCATTAGAGATCCATTACCATTATCCCGTTCGGACCTTCCTCCTGCTTCTAGAGAGCTTGCACCAGCCTTATATCGTTGAAGAGCCTGGGATGTTGCTATACCAATATCAAACATTTCTCCATGGGGTGTATAGGCTCCTTCTTCATACCAAGATAAAAACTTATCCATGATATCTTTATAGTCAAGACCATTTCTCAAGCTATCCAAAAGGGCCAGAGTCATACTAGAATCATCTGACCAAGTTCCTGCTGGTTGATGATAAGTACCATAACTCCTCATATCAAGAAGAGGATTAGTCTTGAGTTCCTCCCTAGACTGAAATTCTACAGGAACGCCCAAAGCATCCCCTACAACCAAACCCATTATTCCATCTAAAACTTTGTTTGACATAATATCAAATCCTCTTTTTATTTATAAATATATAATTCTTGTCTACCAATTAGTGTTGTCAACAGCTTCAATTGCTTTGTTCTTTACTTGTATAAGCTCTCTTTTCTCATATAATTTTTCCATGACTTCAAATACTTCTTCAGAATCAGTCCAGTCTTTTATGGCCAAAGTATTTGTATAGATTCTAGTATATTTCCTGCCGGGTTCTTTTGCCCTATTATTAATTTTTACTCCATTTGCCTCTAATTTATTTAAGAAATCAATCCTTTTATTCGCATCTTCAAAAGGCCCAACTTCCAATGCTAATTTTAATTTATCATAATACTTATAAAACCAGAAACAGATTGGGAATCCCCCTCCCCAACTATCAGTTTGTTCATTTCTAGCTTTTGAAAAAGAATCTATACCAAACCAAAAATTATTACTTTTCTCGCTCACTGGAATAATTTCATGGTATTTTGATTTAAATTTTTCGATTGCTTCTCCTATATCAATTTCGTTCCCCATTAAATAAATCATATCTATAACATCTTTATTGTGCGCATAAATTTCTTTACACAGCTTTTTCAATTCATCATCCATATAATATTTCTCCTTAATAATAGCTATATAGTAATTTAGGAAGTTTAATATTTCTCCAGAAGTTCTGTCTTTATAATTATTTACAGCAAATTCTAATATCTCCAATAAATCATTGTAACTTGCTCTAAAATATTTTTCATTACTTGTCTCTTCTCCATCTAGAGTTAGGTATATTGGTATAATAGTGTAGCCAGGGAAATGGCTAGTTGTTATATCATAATACCTATTTAGTTGGTTTGAATGCTCACTAGACAATATTTTGTTTTCAATAAAAGCTACAAACTTGTAACTTTCGGAAAGCATCACTAAATCAGTATTGTAATATTCTCTTTTAATGATTAGGTCTTTCAAGGGCATATTTTGTATTTTATAGACTAAATTAACATCCGATAGAATTTCATCATTATCAGGTTTCATTAAAATTTTCAGGAGAAATTTTTTAAAAATCATTTCATCAAAATTATGGTTTCCATTTGGATCAAAAACCCAAGCTAAAATATTTGAATGTCTTATTTCGTAATCTTCTATTCTTAATATTTTAAATGGATTAAAACTATTAACTTTGGCTCTCAACAAGTCTAATTTTTCATTATTCACTATGAAATTTATTAAATTATATTTATGCAAACTGTCACCTCCTAATTATAATCCTTTTTCTCTTCTACATTCTATTTGTGAATGTCAATGAAAAAGTTGACCACCTGACATTGAACTTCTTTACCACCATGACGTTGAATTAGTTTACCAATAGCAAGGTTTTTGACATTCAATTAGTTTACCACTTATGACGCTCAAAAAG
>JAVEXI010000015.1:0-39495 GCA_034004165.1 Gudongella sp.
GTTAAGACCAGGTTTTATTAAATTTAGTTCATCCCCTCCACGAGGTCCCATTTCGCTAATCCAAATGTCCCCGGTAACTGGATGAATAGCAATTCCCTGGACATTTCTGTGTCCCAAAGAGTATATCTCTGGCAACACCCCTTCTTGTCCGATAAAAGGATTATCTTCCACAGGTTCACCATTGGTTGTGATATGAATTACCTTGCCGTATGCACTATCTAATTGTTGAGCTCTAGGCCTGGTGGCTAAGTCTGAACGCTCTCCAGTTGTCACAAAAAGATTTGAGTCCGCATCAAATAACAGCCTGCTTCCAAAATGCATGCTATTATCATAGTAGGGATAAGCTCTCCAGATTATTTCAAAGTTTTCTATTATATCCTCATTATCTGACAGCCTTCCCTTTCCCACTGCTGTTAATGAGCCCCGTGCAGTTGACTCTGCCAGTGTAAAGTATATCATTCTGCTTTCTTCAAAATCTGGTGCAGGTGCAATATCAAGAAGGCCTCCCTGTGTCCTTGAATCCACTTTTGGAAAACCTCCAATTTGTTTACCTATAACTCCATCTTGTGAAGCTAGACGAATATTTCCTGCTTTTTCAGTAATAATCAGACGCCCATCAGGTAATAAGGCAATTCCCCAGGGGCTCTTTAAATTTTCTGAGAGTATTTCAACATTATATTCCATCTTGGTTTTAGTACCAGAAGCTCGTGTCTGCCCTTCAAACAGAGGTTTGTAGTGGGTGTTTGCCTTTTCTTGTTCAACCGGAGACAAGATTTCTCTTTCAATTTTTACCTCAGCAGGCTCCTCATGGTCAATTATTGGCATGTCCTCTGTTATGATGATCGGTTCTTTCTCGGGCTCAGGTTCAATTATAGAATCCTCTTTTTCCAGACTACAGGAGCTCGTTAGAGCTACAAAGACCAGTAGTAATAATATGATTAATTTATATTTTGAAGTTTTGCTATGACTTGATTTTTCTTTTTCCATTAATACCACCTCTATATTAATAGATTTATTATATTCATACCCTTTAAACTTAAAAACGGACGACCAAAGGTCGACCCTACAATGATTATTAAAAAACGGACAACCAAAGGTCGTCCGTTCATGCATTTTTGAAATTTAACGAGGTGTGCGTATTTGTGCCTGTGCTGCTGCTAATCTAGCTATTGGCACTCTGAATGGTGAACATGATACGTAATCGAGCCCGATTCTGTGGCAGAATTCTACTGAGCTTGGCTCGCCACCGTGCTCGCCGCAGATTCCAAGGTGAAGATCTGCCCTTGTCTTTCTACCAAGTTCAACAGCGATCTCCATCATCTTCCCTATTCCTCTCTGATCTAAAACCTCAAAGGGGCTCTTTGCAAATATTCCTTTTTCTACATAGTCATTTAGGAACTTGCCTGAGTCATCTCTCGAGAACCCAAATCCCATCTGTGTCAGGTCATTTGTACCAAAGCTGAAGAATTCTGCATCCTTTGCAATATCATCTGCTGTTATTGCAGCTCTTGGTACCTCTATCATTGTTCCTATAAGATACTCTACTTTATCTTTTCTTTCAGCAAATACTTCTTCTATTTCAGCTTCTACTTCTTTTTTCACGTATTGAAGCTCAATTTCATCTCCTATTAAAGGAATCATTATCTCTGGAACTATTTCTGCTCCATCACTATTTTTGTAGTCTAAAGCAGCTTCTATTATCGCTCTTGTCTGCATTCTATAGATTTCTGGATAGGTTACTGCCACTCTGCACCCTCTGTGTCCAAGCATAGGGTTAACTTCCTCTAAGGACTCTATTGTGTCCTTCAGATCTGCAGCAGAAATATCCATTGATTTTGCAAGATTCTCAATATCTTGTTCCTTCGTCGGCAAGAACTCATGTAATGGTGGGTCTAAAAGTCTCACTGTTACAGGCTTATCTCCCATTACTTTGAATATCTCATAGAAGTCTTTCCTTTGAAGCGGAAGTAATTCATCGAGAGCTTTTTTCCTCTGCTGTTCTGTATTTGACAAAATCATTCTTCTAACAGCAGGAATTCTGGCTTCGTCAAAGAACATGTGCTCAGTTCTACATAGTCCTATTCCTTCAGCACCAAATTTAATAGCCTGAGCTGAATCTTTAGGTGTGTCAGCGTTTGTTCTTACCCTTAGTACTCTTATCTCGTCTACCCACTCCATAAATTCACCAAAATGTCCTGAAAGTTCAGGCTCAACTTTTGGAATATCTCCCAGATAGACTGTTCCTGTTGTACCGTCTAAAGATATTAATTCTCCTTCTTTCAGTACCATGGAATTGTATTTGATTACTTTATTATCTTCATCTACTCTAATATCAGTACATCCAGCAACACAACATTTACCCATCCCTCTGGCTACTACTGCTGCGTGTGATGTCATTCCTCCTCTGGCTGTAAGGATACCCTGTGCTAATACCATTCCCTCTATATCTTCAGGAGAAGTCTCTTGCCTAACCAGGATAGCTTTCTCTCCTCTTGCTACAGCGTCAACGACATCTTTTGCGTGGAAGTAGATTTTCCCTGAAGCTGCTCCAGGAGATGCAGGAAGTCCTTTTGCTATAACTTCTGATTCTTCCAGTTTTGCTGTGTCAAAAGCTGGGTGCAATAGCTGATTCAGTTGATTTGGCTCTATTCTCATCATTGCTTCTTCTTTACTGATTTTCCCTTCTTTAACCAGATCAACTGCAATGTTTATTGCAGCCTGTGCTGTTCTCTTTCCATTTCTGGTCTGTAGCATAAATAGCTTGCCTTTTTCTATTGTAAACTCGATATCCTGCATATCATGATAGTGTGATTCCAATATGTTTGTTACTTTTCTAAACTCTTCGAACACCTCAGGCATTACATTTTCAAGCTCCGAAATCGATTCAGGAGTTCTAATACCAGCTACTACGTCTTCACCTTGTGCATTCATGAGGAACTCGCCATATATTTTATTTTCTCCATTGGCTGGGTTTCTGGTGAAAGCAACGCCAGTACCTGATGTATCACCCATGTTTCCATAGACCATAGACTGTACGTTTACTGCAGTACCCAAATCCCCTGGGATATCATGAAGCTTTCTGTATATTACAGCTCTTGAATTGTTCCATGATGAGAATACTGCCTCAATAGCAAGTTGCAATTGTTTTACTGGGTCCTGAGGGAATTCTTCTCCTCTGTCCTCTAAGTATACTTTTTTAAATTTTTCTACAAGGAGCTTCAAGTCTGCTGCATCTAGATCAGTATCGAGTTCAACGCCTTTCTCCTCTTTCAATTTATCCATTTCGTCGTCAAATTTTCTCTTCGGAATTCCCATTGCAATATCTGAGAACATTTGGATAAATCTTCTGTAACTGTCATAGGCAAATCTTTCATTTTCAGTTGATGCTATTAAACCTTTTACTGAATCGTCGTTTAATCCTAAGTTCAGTATTGTATCCATCATACCAGGCATTGAAAATACCGCTCCTGACCTGACTGATACTAAAAGTGGATTTTCCTTATCAGAGAACTTCTTACCAAGAGTTTCTTCAACTTCTCTCAAGTGCTCATAGATTTCGTCAAGAAGTTCAGGCCACAGAGTTTCGTTTTCGCTGTAAAATCTGTTGCATGCTTCTGTTGTAATTGTAAATCCTGGAGGAACTGGCAGTCCTATATTCGTCATCTCGGCTAAGTTGGATCCTTTTCCTCCCAGTAGAGACTTCATTTCTTTTGAGCCTTCTCTAAAGCTGTAAACATACTTGTTTCCCATGTCCTTACCCCCTAAATGTTATCGATTTCAGTTAGACTTTGTTTCATTGCCAATATCAAACATTATAGCACAGAAATAAATAGTATGTCACATTAAATATTTAGTATATCTTAAATATTTATTAAGTCTTATTAATATTACCCCAGCTCAATTACTAGTCATCACTTTTCTTATTCCATTTTGGTTCTCTTTTTTCCAAAAATGCATTAACACCTTCAATAGCTTCTTCTGTAGTGCACAAAGAGGCGAAGTGATAATTAGACATTTCCAGCGCATCGCCAAATTTCATATCCTCTATCTGATAAAAAGATCTCTTTCCAAGCTGCATAGCTCTAGGGCTTTTTGCTGCAAGCTTTGCTGCAAATTTTCTAGTTTCTTCTTCCAGGCTCTCTGCAGGAACAACTCTATTAATAAGGCCAATTCTCTGTGCCTCTTGTGCGTCTATGAGCTCGCCAGTCATTATAAGCTCCAAAGTCTTCTTCCTTCCAAGAGATTTATACAGCGGAACTGCAGGCCCCATACAGAAAAGTCCAACATTAATAGCTGTAGCTCCAAACTTTGAATTGTCAGCCGCTATTGCCAGGTCACAGGCAGCAACCAGACCTATTCCATTTGCCACAGCTATCTTATGTACTGAAGCAATGACTGGTTTATTCATGCCAGATATGGTTGTGTTCATATCCTCCATAAGTCTTACCCAGTCCAGGTATTCATCCATTGGTTTCCCATCAACGTAGTTTACGTCAATTCCAGTGCAGAAATTCCTACCATTAGCGTTAATGACTATTACATTCACTTCCGAATCTGAGTCCATGTCTCTAAGAGCATTATTAAGTTCTGTCGCCATTGTGATATCAAAGGTGTTATTGGCCTCAGGTCTGTTTAAGGTTATTGTCCCGATTTTGTCACTTACGTCGTAAATGATTGTTTTCCAGTTCATCATTACCTCCTGTAATTTTATTTTCGCTCAATACTAAGAGCTACTTTCATTTCAAAAGCATAGATGCCAGTACAAATAATACTCCCAAACCTGCAAAAATCAACATAAGCCTCCATCTGGGATCCGTATTTTTATTTTTCAATCTCATACCTCCATTTGCTTTTTATAGTTTCAAAGCCTGGTTTAAATTTAACCAGGCTGTTTTAATTGTCAATATAATAATAATTATAAAGGATACCACCAGATATAAGGGTCTTCACAGTCTACGACACCGAGCATAATCTCTTCCCTGACTTCTGAAAAATAATGAGCCAGAACTCTCTTTAATGCATGCAATTCCAATCTTTCTATAGCTTCAGATCTTGGTACCCAGTGTAATGTGCCCTCATTGTTAGCTACTACATCATACGTATCAGGCCTCCCAAAAAAAATGTGGTTTACGACGATTTCACCTTCGACATGATTGTATACGATGTACTTAAGGTCAAAGTCTTCAATATTTTCACTCTTTAGGCCTGTTTCTTCATTAACTTCTCTCAATGCGGCTGCATATGGATTATTTATCTCTGAAGGTTCAATGTGACCTCCGACTCCAAACCACTTTCCAGCTCCAATTTCTTTGTCTTCACTTCTTTTTATCATGAGCACCTTATCTTCATGCAACAAAAATGCAGTGGCAATATTTCTAAATCTAAACAAAGTCACATCACCTCCCAAAAAATCTTATAAAGTTAGTATAGTTCAGGTCTTCTGTGTTTTAAGAGCGGCAGTTGTTCTCTAATACCTCTGACGTGGTTTCTATCCAGATCAGCATATAATATACTTTCATCTGTTCCACACTGACCTACTATACATCCCCAGGGGTTTGTTACTATAGAGTGCCCATATGCAACATAAGAACTTATCACATCTCTGGCAGGTGAGCACATTAGCATGTAAACCTGATTGTCCAATGCTCTGGCTCTCGCTGTTGTATGCCAGTGAGCAGGACCTGTAGTCATATTAAAAGCAGCAGGTACGATTATTGCTTCAGCTCCATCTAAAGACAATCTCCTTGAAAACTCAGGAAATCTGATGTCGTAGCAAATGATTACACCTACCTTCATTCCATCAATCGTAAATATGGTTGACGAGTCTCCAGCAGTCAAAGTTTCGGATTCTTTAAAAGTAATTCCACCTTCCACATCAATGTCAAATAAATGAGCTTTCCTGTGCTTAGCCACAACTTTACCTAAGTCAGAATACACATATGCAGTATTATAGACTTTATCTCCTTCTCTTTCAGGAATAGAGCCTCCTGCGATAAAGACACCCAGTTCTTTTGATAGCCTGGATAGCATATTGTTTGTTTCACCAGGATATTCTTCCGCATAAACAGGAAAGTTGGAACTCTCATATGGAGTGTTGAACATCTCAGGTAAAATTATTAAACGAGCTCCATTTTCAGCAGCCTCTTTTATCATTTTCTCGGCTTTAAGTAAGTTTTCTTTCTTATCACTTTTGACTCTGATTTGAAGTAGTGCAGTCTTAAGTACATCCATTTTATTCCTCAACTCCTATTCCGACAAACTTCATCCTATTAACATCGAACAAACCCATATCCGTCAGTTTTATTTCTGGAATTACTGGCAATGCAATAAAACTTAAAGTCATCAGTGGATCAGTACCAGGCGGAACGTTCATTTCATCGTACAAGTAATTAGATATTTCATCAAGTGCCTTTGCTACATATTCCATTGGCTCATTAGACATCAACCCTGCGACAGGAAGCGCGAGTTCTTTTTGTATTCTCCCACCTGAGGCAACTGCAATGCCACCTTTCATCTGACTTATTCTGTCTGCTACAAGTATCATATCTTCGTCATTATCTCCTGCGACTATTAGATTATGTGTGTCATGTGCAATTGTAAGCCCAACGGCACCTCCCTTTAAATTAAGGTTTTCTACAATACCAAGGCCAACATTCCCATTTTTACCATGTCTTTCAATTACAGCAATTTTTAATAATCCTGTATTGTCTTTGCATGAAAATCTGCCTTCTTCATCCAAGTTCACATTTTTTATTACCATTTCTGTCGACAATAATCCTGTGTGCATTCTCATAACCCTGATTTTTTCCGTTCCAGGTTTAATCTCCAAATCTGAAGTTGTAATATCTCTTATGTGAACTGTATCTCCGACCGATGAAGTGTCTGGTTTTCTTGTCTCATAGATAAATTCTCCATTTTCAGCAACCAGAACACCTTTTCTATAGACCTGTATAGCCTTAAAATCTTCAAGATCCTCTAAAACTACTATATCAGCAGCATAACCTGGAGCAATTGCTCCAAGATCTTTAAGATTATAGCATTCTGCTGCGTTAATAGTAGCCATTCTTATTGCAGTTATCGGGTCTAAGCCAAGGCTAACAGCTTTCTTAAGATTAAAGTTTATGTGACCCTCTTTCAATATATCAGCAGGGTGCTTGTCATCTGTACAGAAAGTCGTACGTCTCTCATTATGGCTATTTATTGCAGGTAGCAGCACTTCAAGATCTCTCGCTGCAGATCCTTCCCTAATTGCTATATACATGCCCAGTGACAGTTTTTCCTCCATCTCTTTCAAATAGGAAGCCTCGTGATCTGTCTTGATTCTAACTGAAAGATAAGCATTAAGATCTTTCCCACTAACTTCAGGGCTATGACCATCTATGACTTTATCGCTAGCTATGTCTATCTTCTTTATCACATCGTGATTTCCATCCAATAGCCCTGGATAATCCATCATTTCTCCCAAACCCAGAACCCTGTCATCATCAATTAGTCTCGAAATATCTTCAGCTTCAATCCTGGCTCCGGATGTTTCAAATTCTGATGACGGTACACAAGAAGGTATCATAAACAAGACATTTAGCGGAAGGTTCTTGGTAGAATCCATCATAAATCTGATTCCTTCGATTCCGCAGACATTTGCTATTTCGTGGGGATCAGTTATTATCGTCGTAGTACCCATAGGTACTACAACACTAGCCAGTTGCTCTGGGGTCACCATCGCAGACTCAAGGTGCATATGACTATCGATAAAGCCTGGGGCAACAAAGCCACCATCAACATCTTTATTAATTTCACCGTCATAATCCCCAATTCCCACAACCATTCCAGAATCTATCGCTATATCGCCTTCAGTAATTGTATGTGTGAATACATTCACTATTTTACAGTTTTTCAGAACAAGTTCTGCTTTTATCTTACCCTTGGCGACATCTATTCTCCTTTTTAGTAAATCCACTTTATTCATAAGATTATCCTCCTGCTTATCATGTGTGTAAGTCAGATGATTCTAAATCTTATTGAGCGCTTCCAAAAGCTTCTTTTCATCAATAGCATACGCTTTGCACAAATCTTCAACTGTATCAAATAAATGATGGCACATAATACATTTACCAGCAATTTCGTCATATGGCTTGAAAATAATCTCTTTATCTGGAAATTTCTCAACAATATCTAAAATCTTCATAGATTTATCAATCATGGCTTCTCCTTTTAATTCTTAAGTAAAGTATCATATATTCTTTATACCCTTTACCTGAGTATACACCTGTATAAATATTCTGGCAATCGCATCAAAATGCAATACGCCAATACAAAACTGAGTTATATCACATTTGTCTAAGAACCTAGTTAGTGCTATACTTATTTTATAACAGAAATGGAGGACAACCATGCTGTATTATAATAAGAAAAGCAAAATTTCATATCTATTAAAACTTATAATTTATTTCACAATCTCTATTTTTTTCCTTGAGACATCCCTAAGAATGTTTACTATGGGTCTTGGTTTAAGTCTTGGAGTACTTTATTCTGCCTTATTTGGCTCAACCTTTGCTATCCTTTTTGGCATAGTATCCTATCTAGTAAATAAAAGAACCTTTACAGGTTTCCTAACCCTCGTTCTGAGCTTTCTATATTCATCCCAACTGGTATACTTCAAAATCTTTAGGACGTTCTACATAGCGTATTCCGCAGGTAACGCTGGAAAAGTACTTGAATTCACAGGCACTGCGTTTTATGTAACAAAAAATAACATACTATACATTCTATTCTTGTTTTTGCCCTTCTTTATATTTCTTGTTTTTAACAGAAGATTTTATTCTCAGGGTAAACCTAATTTTAGAACTGTTGTAATCGCAGTAATTATAGCCGTAATAATTCAGGCGGCTGGAGCTATTTCGGTCGCGTTTGGAGATAGAGAGATAAATTCTCCCTACAGCCTATATTTTAATATAAATCACCCAGAGATGTCAGTAGAAAACCTAGGTCTACTTACTTATATGAGAATTGATTTGCAGAGGTCTCTCACAAAATGGGAACCCAGGGATATCCCAGAAGCAGAGCAATTAAGTAATGAACCAATCATTTACAAACCTAATATTATGGATATAGATTTTGAGACTCTTTTAGAGACAGAGACAGACCCCGATTTATTATTAATGCACGAATATTTCAATTCCGTTTCTCCAACTAACAAAAATGATTACACAGGTATGTTTAAAGATTACAATTTGATTTTGATAACAGCCGAGAGTTTTTCTCATTTAGCTATAGACAAGGACTTAACCCCTACTCTATACAAAATGTATAATGAAGGTTTTAAATTTACAAATTTCTATACGGCTATTTGGGGAGTCAGCACTTCTGATGGAGAGTATACTGCTATGACAGGTTTAATCCCCAAAAGTGGTGTCTGGAGTTTCAGCTATTCTCAGGACAACCTTCTTCCGTTTACAATGGGAAATCAACTTAAAAGACTTGGTTATACAACAAAAGCATATCACAATAATTCATTTGATTACTATGACCGCGACAAGTCTCATCCAAATGCTGGCTATGATTATAAAGGTCTTGGAAATGGACTCGAAGTTACTTATACATGGCCACAGTCAGATCTTGAAATGATGGAACTTACCATACCCGAATTTATTGAAAATGAACCATTCCACGCTTATTACATGTCAGTAAGTGGTCATATGCTCTATTCATTCGAAGAGAATTTTATTGCTAATAAAAACAAATCACTAGTGGATGATCTGGATTATCCCGAGCCAGCTAAAGCATATATGGCAACACAAATTGAACTTGACAGAGCACTTGAATATCTTATGGCACAGCTTGAAAGAAAAGGAATTGCAGAAAAGACACTAATCGCTATCAGTGCAGATCACTATCCATATGCGCTCGAGCAGGAAAGTATGAATGCACTAGCTGGTCATGAGATTGAAGAAACCTTTGAACTATATAAAAATGCTTTTATACTTTACGCAAAAGGCATGAAACCAGTAGTGATAGATAAACCAGCTTCAAGTCTCGACATCATACCGACTATATCAAATTTGATGGGTTTAGACTTTGACTCAAGGCTTCTCATGGGCACAGACTTATTTTCCAACTCAGATCCTCTTGTTATACTCTATGACAGAAGCTTTATTTCAGACAAAGGAAGATATGATTCAAGAAATGATATCTTTGAACCTTCAAGTAGCTCCTTATTTGCAAATTCAGAAGAAGAGCAACTTTACAGAGAATTTATTTCGGATATCATTAGCGAAAAGTTTTACTTTTCATCGAAAATTCTGGAATTCGATTACTACAGAAAGATCTTCGAAAAATAGAATATATTATTAGAAATCCGGCTGACATTTAGTCAGCCGGATTTTATGCTTTGCTTTCTTTCATATATCGTACGTTGCGATAGTACAAGACCAAATCTGTAGATACCATCAGAAAGTTAAGAACATATAGATACATGACAATATCGTTACTGTTTAATAACTTGTTAATTATACCAGATATGTATCCTATTATTATAACTATGAGGAAATACGGGCTCTTACCCTCCACAGATCTTGATTTGTAAGATCTCATAATTGAAAACGGCCAAGCAACTCCAAAACAAAGAAGCATCAATGCTTCAAATATACTCATTTTAAGTCCCCCATATAGATTATTTATTAACTCATTTTTAGATTGTCTTATGAATATTTTGTCTTAAATTAACCTATTGTATTCTTAAGAATGCCAATCCCCGGTATCTCACATTCAACAACATCTCCTCTTTTTAAGTAGCGAGGTGGGTTGAAGCCCATTCCCACACCAGCAGGTGTGCCAGTTGCTATAATATCTCCAGGTTCTAAAGTAATTCCATTTGAGAAATCACTAATTAATTTATCTATTCCGTTTATCATCATCTTTGTATTTGAACTTTGGCGGACCTCTCCGTTTACCCTTGAGACTACATCGACTTCCACAGGAAACGGCATTTCTGATTTATGCAGAATAATCGGCCCCATTGCAGTATACGAATCCAAACTCTTCCCGCGGTACCACTGCACGTGCTCTTTTTGTAATCTACGAGATGAAAAATCATTAAATACAGAGTAACCGAATATATAGTCCTCTGCTTCTTCAGGAGATATGCAAGTTCCTCTCTTGCCAATTATGACAGCTAGTTCTACTTCGTAATCTATATAGTCATCGATGTTTGTCCAGCCAATCACAGAGGAATTTGTCCCTATTATTTCCAGAGTCCTCTTCCCAAAGTAAACAGGTTTCGATACAGAGTCCAGACTATCGTCTTTTAGAGCACTCTTAGACTCCTGTAAGTGATCCCGGTAGTTGACTCCAACGCATATTATGTCGTGTATTGGCCTAGTAATGGGTGCTAGTACTTCGACTTTATCTGAACTCACACCCTCAAAGTCAGGTTCTTTAAGAAACTGAGCAATTCTTGCAAGTTCAGCTTCAGAAATACCACTTACGACTTCAATCATGGTGGTGTAATCTTCGTGTTCAAGAATTTCAGATAACTCATAAATAATTCCATTTTCATCAATTATGCCTACCTTTGGTGCTCCAACAATTTTATAAGTCAAAAATTTCATTATGAATGCCTCCTTTATTTCTACTTCCATTGTACATCACCCATTTAGAGTAATGCAATTGAAAAAGACAACTATTTTTATTAACAAATTTATATCAAGTCATGCTCTTCCCATTTTTCCCCGTAATCTTTGAATCTCTCAACAACCCTCAACATTTCATCTTTGGGCAATATTACAGGTTCTCCAATAGATTTTGCTCTATAATATAATTCACTACAGAATTCAATCCCCTCAGCTATATTAAAAGCCTCAGATAGGCTCTTCCCACCTGAGAGCATCCCATGGTTTGCCAATAAACATGCCTTTCTGCCTTCCATTGCCTCAAATGCATTTTTAGCAAGTGCTACAGTGCCATAAGTTGCGTATTCGGCACAGGGCACATCTACACCTGCCAGCGCTACTAGGTAATGAACAGCCGGTAAAGTTATATTTAGACATGAAATTGCAGTTGCAAATGTCGAGTGAGTGTGAATTATTGCATTTATATCATCTCTGTATTTATAAAAAATCCTGTGCATATCTCTTTCACTTGAAGGCAAAGCTTCTCCTTCAATAACTGAACCTGTATTGACATCAAGGAGCACTACCTGTTCTGGTTTAATCTCATGATAATCTATTCCACTTGGCGAAATAGCCATAATCCCAGTCTCTCTATGGAAAACGCTCAGGTTTCCTCCTGTGCCCTTAGTAAGTGATTCTTTGCTGAGTTTTTTTCCGTATTCAACTATTTCTTCTCTGATATTCTGAAGCTTCACTTAAGCACCTCCCATATAACAAAAATACCCACTGCCAATATCATTATATAATACAAAGGCATTTTGGGTATAGTAAAAATGGATATATGAAAGGAGAGATTATTATGAAGCTGCAATACCTCGGACACTCAGCGTTTATTCTTGAAAAAGAAAATTTCAAAGCTATATTTGACCCATTTTTGTCTGGAAACCCTAATTCAGCCATTAAACCCAATGAAATCAAAGGGCTGACGCACATATTCATTACTCATGGCCATGGCGACCACATTGGAGATGCCATAGAACTCGCCAGAGAGAACCAAGCTCTCATAATTTCTAATGCTGAAATCGTAGATTACTTTTCAGAGCATGGCTTGAAAACCCATGGAATGAGCATTGGAGGAAGATTTAAATTTAATTTTGGAACAGTAAAAATGACGCCAGCGCTTCATGGGTCGGCAATTCCTACTAGCAAGGGCCCAAGAAATGGGGGCAATCCTGGAGGATTTGTTGTAGAAATAGAAGGTAAAAAGATCTACCATGCTGGTGATACAGGACTAACTATGGATATGCAACTTCTGGAAGAAGAAAGCATAGACGTTGCTTTACTACCCATAGGAGGAAATTACACCATGGATATACACGATGCTGTAAGGGCTGTATCCTTTATAAAGCCTAAGGTTACCGTACCGATGCACTATGATACTTTTCCTGTAATAGAAGCTGATCCCAAAGAGTTTAAAGAAAAAAACATTTGGAGTGAAACTAAGATATTAGATATTGGAGAAACCATGGAGCTTTGATGATGTGAATTAACTCTTCTGAAGAGAAAAAATCTTTTTAAGCTTACCTTTAGCAAATTTAAACCTGTTACCTGAGTTTAGTTCATTATATGTATGCCCTTTGTATTGCCATTTCCTCGTGTTTCTGCAGAGTTTTTGAAATCTGCGCATAAAAATATTCATATCTTCAACGGAGTCAAACTCCAGCTTATTCCTGCTGAGCTCTTCCATTATCTCTTTAATGTCAAGCCCAAGCTGACAATCCATAAGGAGGAGCTCGGTTATATGTTTGTGCCTTCTATAATCCAATTCAAAATAATCCCATAGGCTTTCATTAAAATCATGAAAAATCTTTGATTGTTTAAACCAAAATTCATCTTCATACATAAGCAGCTCGTTGCGCTCTGGTATATAGTATTCAGTTCCCTCTTGTAGTCTAAGTATATCCAGAAAACGATCTTCAAAGATTAAATAATCCTTAAGAAAATACCCTGCTCTCCTAGTGATAAGTTTCATTGGTAGATTTGACTGAGCCACTGAGATTTCAAGATCGCCCAAGTTTGCATCTGGCGTATTATAGAGATTGTATATTTCAACTACCTTTTTTTCTGGTACTATCCCATAAAGATTTGTGAGAGCAATTATGTATCTTCCAAGCAAATTAGAATTCATATTTTACTCCTTTCAATAACAAGCACAAAACACCTTAAATCTGACTATGTTATAATTATAACATAGATTTTAAAATAAAGTGCGCTGCATTCTGGAATATTTTAAAAATAAAGCGAGGCTTTTGTGCCTCGCTTTATCCAATCCCTTTATTTATTGTACTGTTGCTTCTTTTGAAGTAGCTTTATTCTTTTTCAATCTAACATCTGGTTCAGATGGTAATTTGAACAGAGGAATAAATCTATCAAGGCCAGTTAATGTCAGTAATAACATCGAACCAACAGCAATCCAAGCCATGTAATTGTGAGCAATAATTTCAAAGGCTGTAAAATTATGTAGTGGATAGACAGCCATACATACCGCAAGGTAAAATCCCATATAGCAGTGCCATGGTATCAACTGTGAACCAAACACTCCCATAGCATCAGAGAACGCTGAATTTCTAAGTCTTAGAGTATACATGTCCTCTTCACTGGCTTCTACGTTTTCATCAGTCATCTCTTTAATGATTGGTCCTATTGTAACTATCTGAGCCATTTCATCTGCAAGCGCTGCATTTCCTATCAAACATAAAGTTCCATTCCAGAACATTAATTGTCTTACACTGTTAGAAATTCTAAGTATAAATCTTGATATAGGTTCGAAGGCGTGAATACTGCTCATTATACCTCCAAATGCACCTATCCAAAGCATCATTACTACTGACCATTCACCTGCTGATTCAAATCCAGCCTGTACAAGTTCCAAAAACTCTCCGATTGATGTAACAGTTCCTGCTATTAATCCAAATACAAGTGCAGAAATTATTCCTAATCCAAGGCAGACCATTGTTGGAACACCTTTAAAAGCTACTGCAATTACAATAAGCATTGGTACGACCATATATATTGGTACGCCTTCACTTACCTGCTCAAGCAAAGTTACAGCAGCAGGCCTTACTTCAGCAAGTCTTTCGAAAACTTCAGCTGGGATAGAAGCTATAGCCTCGTTTGCATTCCCAACTGTAGATGCCAATCCCATTGAAACAGCTGCAAAATAAATGACTACTCCTGAAACTAACAATAACAGTCCTGACCATACACCCTGGTGTCTTACTCTGTCTGTAACCTGTACTTTCTGTAAGCCGGAACTTACTACTGTAGTATCGGATATTAGACCAATATTATCTCCAAAACAGGAACCGCCAGCGATTGCTGCTGCTGTAAGTATTACGTTTCCTCCAACTATGTGATTAAGCCATAAAAATACAGGCGCGCATGCTGCGAAGGTTCCCCAGGAAGTTCCTGTAGCAATTGAAAGAAGACTCGTTACTACAAAACCAACCACAGCTACTGTCTTTGCAGTAACTCCAAGTTTAAGTGAAATAATTATTATGGAAGCCCCAACTCCTGTTGCCATAAACGACTCAGCAACTGCGTAGGCAAGCATAAGTATAAAAAATACAACTATCATTTCTTTTACTGCTTTAAAACCATTTTCCATTACTTCATCATACTTGTGTCTTTCAGTTATCATTGCTATTACAGCAGCGTAAATTGTTGCTAGTGGAGCTGCCATTACCAAGTCCATTCCTGAAATCATTAACCCAGCCAATAGAAAGATTGGCGTCAATTTAATAAAACCCATTTGTCTGCCTCCTTTTTATTTTGCTCTCTGCAAATACCTCTACGGACAACTGCTTAAGCTGTTCACCTCCTTCGATTTTCTAATCGCCGACTTTATACATCTTAGTCATCCCATAACCTGTTCTTATTCTGTAATAACCTGAAAAATAATTGTCTAGGCTTTCATCACCTGTGTAAATCATAAATGGTTTACCTCTCATCTGAACCAGTTTTGATTCCGTGGCAATGATGATAATGTTATCTTTATGGATTCTTTTAAGTACTTCAGGGCTTATCTGCTGATTTCCTCTTCCTAGCAGATATCCCTGTCCTCCCGTTGGTGTTATTATGAGAGCTGTCATAGAATCGCCTATAATATCAAGAATTTCTCTTTCACTACAGTCTGCTCCTATAAGCTTGCGATTTTTTACGATATCAATGCCTAATAGAGTTTTCTTTAGTCCTAGTGAATCCATGACGGCTTTAGTTGTGCTTCCAGGACCGACAATATAATATACATCTTCTTTCATGTTATCGGTTACATCTAGAGCTATAGCCATCTGCGAAGCCTTGTCTGTAAGCGGAGTAGGAGCCTTTCTATTCTGAACAAGTCCACCGAATACTGGAACTTTCAAATATCCGTATAACTTAGTAAGTACCATATCTTTTCGATAAGCTTCTTCGTCAATATCTACTACTTCTTCCTCCATAAGTTCCACTTTTTTGCCTTCGATAAATGCAGCAACAATTTTTCCTGTTGCCACAGGAGTACTGCCGTATACCGGGGAGTGAATTTTTACTCCAGAAGGTATACCTATGGAAGGTACAACTTCGCCTATTGCCTTGCATACATCCCTTGCTGTTCCATCTCCACCTGAAAAAATCAGCAATTCAATATCTTTTTCAACCATAATATGTGCTGCTGATATGGTATCAGCAGACGAGGTTTTGGAACCTGTCTCATATACAATCTCGTAATCTAGCCCCGCTTTAATACATTCGTTTTCACCCATATCACCTGAACATGTAAGAAAAGTCACTCGATCTTTAAGGTGAAGGAGCTGATTCAGGGCAGCCACTGTCTTTTGGGGGGCTTCAGCGACTGCTCCCATCTCCATTGCAAGGACAGCCATACCATCGGTACCTTTCAGCCCGACTCGGCCACCCATGCCTGCTATTGGATTAACTATCAGCCCAATTTTTATCATACTGACACCTACTAATTATCCTTTGTTTTTTCTAAATATACTCTCCAACTTGGGCACCATTTTTCTGGATCATCCAAGCTTGATTCGTCTACCATATGAATAGTGCTGTTATTTGGTGCACTATTTATTATCTCAGGGTTGTTATATGCCTCATCAAATATCTGATGCAAAGTTTCAATATATTCTTCCAGATCTTCTTTTGAAGGAGTCTCTGTCGGTTCTAGTGTCAATGGATCTGGAATGTAGAACGGATGGTGACTGGACCATACGTGCATTCCAAAGTCCATCATCCTTCTTGCTACATCTCCAGAACTAAATCCTGTGTCTTTAGTTATCTTTTCCATTGTGTATCTTGCTTGCTCAATTCTTTGGATATCCTCTCTGTACGGCAACTCGAGGCCTTTGTACTCTAAAAGCCTCTTAATGAGGTAAACATTATTTAGAGCTGCAATTTTAGCTACTTCGTAAAGACCTTCTGCACCAAGGCTCATTATCCAGCTATAAGCCTTTAGAATAACCTGTGGAGTTCCGTAGAAAATTCTAACTTTTCCTATGCTATTCTTAAGATTGTAATCAAGAAAATATTTTTCGCCGTCAAACTCTACAAGTGGCTTTGGAAGGTAATCTCTAAGCTCTGATATTACCCCGACAGCGCCTGATCCTGGACCACCACAGCCATGAGGTGTTCCAAATGATTTGTGCAGGTTAAAGTAACACATATGGAAACCTGCTTCTTTGGCTCTAGCTACACCAAACAATCCATTGGCGTTTGCCTGGTCATAACAGTTGAGACCTCCTGCCTTTGTCACCATCTCAGTAAATTCTTTTATTCTATGATTAAATATTCCTGTGTCCTCAGGGTTGGCAACTACAAAAGCTGCTGTCCTTTCACTTACTGCTGCTTTAAATGCTTCGTAATCTGGATGTCCGTTTTCGTCTGCCATTATAGTGATAATCTTGTATCCTTTTAGAGCAGGAGCTGCTGCATCTGAGGGATGTGAGTATACAGTAGTGATTATCTCATCTCTCTGCTCCTCCTCGCCTCTCAGCCTATGATACATCCTCACGATTGACGCCATAGTCATCGTAGCTTGAGAACCACCTGCTGCCTGGAAACTAAAATGGTCCATACCAGAGATTTCTCTCATCATAAGGTCAGTCTTATGCATGATTTCTAAAATACCTTGTGTAGTCGACGTATCCTGTAGAGGATGCAGCTCAGATATTTTTTCTGATGCTGCCAACTGGTCGTTGATTACTGGATTGTATTTTACTGTACAGGTTCCCTGCCCTATCTCGACGTTTAAATTTCCACCGAGAGTTTCCTGGGAAAGTCTTAGGTAGTGCATAAGAACTCTCTTCTGATTTATTTCTGGAAGCTTAAGTGGAACTTTTCTCCTCATGCTTTCAGGAATACTATCAAATCCATTTCCTACTTTTGCATATATTTCTTCTTCGGCTTTAGGGACTAATATGCCTCTTTCGCCTTCGGTATTAAGTTCAAATACTATTGGCTCGTTCCACCTGGCTTGATGGAAGCTTCTGACTCTTCCGGTTCGTTTAATGCGCTTCATATAACCAGTCCTTTCTTTAGATTATTATTCAACGATTTCTTTAATGGCTTTTATCAGCCTGTCTATATCTTCTTTTAAGTGAATTTCTGTCACACAATATAAAGCGGTTTCTCCAAGTTCTGGAAAAGCTTCGGAAAGGTCTTTTCCACCAAATATGCCTTTCTTCATAAGTTCACTGTTAATTTCCTTGACAGTCTTACCAGTTCCATTAAAGTCAACGACAAACTCCTTGAAATTAAAGCTGTCAAATCTCGAGCCTTTTACTCCTTTAATACTTGAGAGTTCACCTATTGTGTAAATTGATTTTTGTATTATATTTTGTCCAAGCTCTTCCATACCTTTTGGTCCCATAGTTGAAAGGTAAACGCCTGCTGTGATTCCCAATAGCGCAGTCTGTGTCCCAACGTATTCTTTACCTTTTTCCCTCAAGTTTCCAAAAGAAGTTCTTTCATATGCGACGTCTCCAAATCCATACTCGCCTTCTACAATTGTTGGGGCGATACCAAAGAGTCTTGATGGAAATTCCATGACAAATTTTTCTTCATTTCTGGTTGATATAAATCCTGATTGGCCTCCTCCATAGTTCATATGCATTCCTAGAGGCTGAAGCTCCCCACATATTATGTCTGCTCCATATGCTGATGGCGGTTCCAATACTCCCAAACTACTTGGGTCTACTCCAACAACGGAAATTGCACCAGCCTCATGAGCCAATCGCGATATCTCCATACCATTTGTTTCGACAAACCCGAGGAATGATGGATTCTCAAAGTATACAGCTGCAATATCGCCATTAAGTTTTGTTTTTAAATCTTCAATATCCAATAAACCAGTATTCTCATCGTACTTAATCTTCTCGATTTTGACTCCTGGATCACAGTAATTTTCAATTATCATAAGCTTCTCTGGATCTATAGTTCCAACGACAAGAGCCTTATTTCTTCCTGTAATTCTTGAGGACATTCTAATTGAAGTTGCTGCAGCCTGTCCCCAATCAAAAGTTGGAACGTTGACAACTTCCATATCTAGAAGCTCTGCCACAAGAGATTCGTATTCAAACAGAGTCTGGAATCTTCCGTGGTCGTTATATGGCTCACCTGCATACGCAGTTAAAAATTCAGATCTGCTGTTTACTTCATCACAAATTGCTGGAACATAATGCTGCCAGCATCCCGCACCCAGAAAGCTGATGTTTTCTTTTGCAGAAGTATTTTTAGCGAGCATCTTTTCAATTGCTCGTCTAAGCTCGTATTCTGAACCATATGGTTTTGGTAAATCTAGAGCTCTATTTAACTTTAAGTCATTAGGAATCTCTGCATGAAGGTCATCAAGTGATTCCAATCCTAAATATTCAAGCATTTCTCTCTGAGTTTTCTCTCCCGAATTTGGTATGTACGGGTGACTCTTAAAACCAAAATCTTTCATATTAATAATCCTCCTCTTTATGCTATTCCGCCGCCATCTACAACAAGTGCGGCTCCGGTAATCCACGATGCCATATCGCTGCATAAGAACATTACTGCTTTTCCTATGTCTTCAGGAGTTCCAAGTCTTTCGAGAGGTCTTCCCTTAGCTGAATCCACCAGGAATTTGTCTATCTCAGTCTCACCAAGTTGTCTTCCTTCATCCCTTAACATTGCTGTATCAGTATCTCCAGGGTTTACTGAATTTACGCGAATGTTCTGTGCACCGTGATCTATTGCCATAGCCCTGGTCAGGTTTACGATTCCACCTTTTACTGCGCAGTAAGCTGCTGCTTTATCTCCGCCTTTAAGCCCCCAGCCAGAACCAGTATTAACTATGCTTCCACCACCATTTCTCGCCATAACTGGAACGACGTGTTTTGACATTAAGAAAGTTCCCTTAAGGCCTACTCCAAGTACAAAGTCCCATTCATTTACAGTGAGGTCTTCAACAGTCTTTCTGACTGTTACACCTGCATTGTTAAAAAGAACGTCAATTTTGCCGAATTCTTTATCGATATTGTCAATAACCTGTTTTACATTATCTTCATCAGTAACATCACATTTCATGAAAGTCGCTCTGTTTTTATGTTCACCAAAATTCTCAACAGCATTTTGTCCTTGTTGTTCGTTGATGTCTAAAAGTACTACATTTGCACCATACTCTGCAAATTGTTTGCCTGTACCAAGCCCAATACCTGCAGCTCCTCCAGTTATTACAACTACTTTCCCTGTAAAATCCATAGGATTATCCATAAAATATTCCTCCTTTAAACTACTTTTTAAATCCTTCAGTAATTACTAATGCATTTTCCATGCCAACTAATAAGTCTTATTTTTACTAGCGGTTTATCTCCATACTACGCTAAACTACACTCTTTTTAATAATGGGCATTGTTTTATTAAAGTCCAGAGTGTATAATTTAATTGTCGTATTTGTCAATTAATTTGTCTTATTTGTCAAGGAGCTGATGATTTGGATTTAAAATCAATTAAGAATAATTTATATGAAATTATTGCTACTATGTCTACTCTTACTAATATGGAATATGCGATATTTGATACGGAAGCAGAGTTAGTTAGCAGCACTCAGGTCTATCTTAAGAGAAAAGGACAGAGTGTGCATACTGCATCAATAGAAGAAGTGCTAAATCTTGGGAATGTCGTAGTAAACAAACCTGGACATATGAGCTCGTGCATTGGATGCAGATTTGCCAACGACTGTCCATCTACTATTGAAATACTCTCCTGTGTAAAACTTGACGAAGAGCCAATCGGGGTTATAAGCATGACGTCTTTTACTCAGGAAGGGCATGAGCTGATTGAGAATAATATACATAAATACATGAAAATACTAGGCTATATGTCGGGTCTTGTTTCCATGTATGCTTTTAATGAAGTTTCAAAAGCAGAACCTGGAGTGATGAATAAAGCAGTAGAAAGACTAATACAAGATTCTGGTAAGAATTATATGTTAATAGATAAAAAGGGATATTTGCTGCAATGGGACGAAGGAACTCAAAATTTATTGTCATATTGTGATTTTTATGCCCAGTCTTTAGATATGATTCTGCCTAAAGATGTAACTTCGTGGGTTTTCAGTACGCCTTATGCTTCCAGTAGGAGCTGTTCTTTCCAGGGATTTACTGGAGATTTGTTTTCAATTCCGCTCATTGGACCCAACGGTATAGAAGGATACCTATTAAGGCTCGACAGAAATGACAGCGGTAGTCTTACAAAATCTCTATCAGACAGTTATTTAGATAACATAATTACACAGGATGAAAATATCCTTAAAGTAAAAGAGATGATTTCAAAAATAGCATCATCTCCTTCTACAGTCCTTATTACAGGTGAATCGGGCACAGGAAAGGAAATAGCTGCAAAAGCTATACACTATACATCAAATCGCAAGAATAAACCTTTTATTCCAGTTAACTGCGCGAATATACCAGAGAACCTCTTTGAGTCAGAACTGTTTGGATACGATGAAGGTGCTTTTACAGGCGCAAAAAAAAGAGGCAAGCCCGGAATTCTTGAGCTTGCTAACAATGGTACTGTATTTCTTGATGAAATTGGGGAACTTCCTCATCATTCTCAGGCAAAACTTCTGAGATTTCTTCAGGATGGCGTAATCCAGAGGCTTGGCAGTATAACTAACATACCATTAAACGTCAGAATTATTTCTGCTACCAACAAAGATCTTGACTTGTTGATTGAGGAAGGAAAATTTAGAGAGGATCTATTTTACAGACTTAATGTAATTCCTCTCAATATACCACCTTTAAGAGATAGAAAATCCGATATACCTCTATTGGTAAATCACTTCATTAAAAACATGAATCAAAGGCTGACAAAGAATATTTCAGGTATTGATTCTCAAGCACTAGATGAGATAATATCTTATTCCTGGCCTGGCAATATAAGAGAACTTGAAAATTCGATTGAGTACGCTATGAATATGGAGGATACTCAGATAATAAGGTCTTCTAGTCTTCCTCCAAGGATATTTAGTTCATATTCTGACTCAGACTTAAGATCTATAGTTGCTAAAAATGAAGCTTCCATAATAATTGCTGCTCTTGACCGAAATGGATGGGATATGGATGGTAAAATACAGTCGGCCAATGAGCTAGGAATCAGTCTTCGTACTCTTTATAGAAGACTACAAGAAAAATAATCTATTTAGCTCCAATCATACAGTTATCTTTGAAGAAATAATCAATAATTTCACTGGCAATAGTCATACTAGCCTTGTTTTGTGCTTCCTTTGTACTAGCACCTAAGTGCGGAGTTACAACTACATTATCCAAATTGAATAAGGGGCTGTCAGTGCACGGCTCCTTTTCGAATACATCCAAAGCAGCTCCTGCGATTTTGCCTTCGTTTAATGCGTCGTAGAGAGCTGCTTCATCTATAAGCCCTCCTCTTGCACAATTAATAATTCTCAAATTTGCTTTAGCTAACGCAAATTGCTCTTTCCCTATCAGACCAACAGTGTCTTTATTCTTTGGCATATGTACCGTTATAAAATCAGAAACTGTCATAAGTGCATTTATCTCAGGAACCCTCTTTATATTTAATCTCGCCATTTCAAATTCGGATACAAATGGATCATAGGCAATTATGTTCATCCCAAATGCCTGCAATCTGGTAGCTACAAGTTTACCTATTCTACCAAGTCCAATTATTCCGACAGTTTTGCCCCAGATCTCCACTCCCATGAATCTATTTCTTTCCCACTGTCCATTTTTCAGTGTACTATCACCGGCTGTTAAGTTTCTACAGGTCGCAAGAAGCAAGCCAATAGTGTGCTCTGCTGCAGCAACAGAATTTGAATCTGGTGCATTGACGCATTTTATGCCTTTATCACCTGCACAGCATGTATCGATATTGTCCATTCCGTTTCCAGCTCTGCCTATCACTTTAAGGTTTACAGCTGCATCAATTAGTTCTTTGTCAACCTTAGTTGCACTTCTAACTACCAATGCATCGTATTCATTAATAGAGCTCAGTAGATCGTCTCTTTTGATGTCTGTCTTCACATCTACTTGTATCCCTTTCAATCTCATTAAATCGATTCCTTCATTTGCAATTTTTTCTGTTACCAATACTTTCTTCATCTCAATTCCTCCAAATTAGTATTTAAAAAACAAAAAACTCCAGCCCTGAACACAGTCAAGGGCGGGAGTATACTCGCGCGGTGCCACCTTAATTCATCATCCAGACTTCGAATGATCTTTTCGCGTGTAACGGCGCTACATACCGGACAGGTCATCCCTGTCTGCTCAGGAGTGGATTCACCGTTTTCAGTCACCGATTCTCACCAACCATCGGCTCTCTTTATCCTTCAGCACGGTTATGCTCTCCATTATCGCATTCATTAATGTGGTTTTGCTTTAGCACACTAAATAATTATCTCTTATTCTATCACTATTAGAATACTTGTCAATAGCAAATTCAATAATTTTAAAATTATTGCTCCATGTGTATCTCAACAATTCTACCCATCAATAATAGGTGGTGGTCTTCCTGTGGGTAAGTTCCCCTATTAATATGAGCATCCAGACCTTCTGGGTCGAGGTGATCTCTGTAAGTTATTTTGCATTCGTAGCTTACTCTGCACCCTCCTATACGAGGTACGGAGATTAACGAGCTATCTATCATTTCAAATTTACAAACCTCAGCTTTATCAACTTCTGATCCTGATGCTGTTCCGCAAAGCTTAAGTTCTTCTTTCATTTCACCCTTTTTAGGAATGCTTACTACAAATTCATCAGCATCTTTAATCATTTGATATGTGTATCTTACAGGCCTTACAGCAACAATTAAGTGCGGATGATTCCACATGAAGCCTATGAATCCCCAGCCAATCTGCATAATGTTAACTTTATCATCTTTTTTGACGATCAGAAAAGCTCTTCCATTCTGGATATCGTTTAATACTGCATCTGCACCTTCAAAATATCGCTCTTCCAAATCTACCCCTCCTCCAGTCCCTTAATATTTGCTCCATACCCTATCAAAGCTTTTTTTAATCCAGTTTTCTCAAATTTCAAGTTCTGTAAGTATTCTTTTCTTTATAGAATTTACTTCGTATATTACTCTTTCTAAATCAATAGTTTTAAACTCACCATTTTTATAAACGACTTTACCATCGATTACCGTCATAAAGACATCCTCAGCTTGAGCTGAAAAAACAATATTCGAAATCTCATTGTACACTGGCTGCAAATGAGGTTTGTCAAAGTCAAAGACTACAAAGTCCGCTTTATTGCCAACTTTAATCAATCCACAGTCTGCCCTTCCCTGTGCTATAGCTCCATTAACGGTTGCCATTTTCATAACTTGAGATGGTGACATAAATTCTGGGTCCAGCTCTGCTCCCTTATTAATCATAGCTGCCAGATGCAGCTCCTCTATCATATTTAAGTTATTATTTGATGATGCACCATCTGTTCCTATAGTGACTGGAATTCCGGTTGCATACATTTTCTTAATAGGTGCAAATCCACTTCCAAGCTTCATATTGCTTGAAGGGCAGTGTACAGGCACAACGCCTTTGCGCTTAATTAGCTCGATATCGTTATCTTCTACCCATACACAATGCGCTGCCGTCACCTGGTTATCGAACAATCCACAGCTGTCAAAATATTCTGCTGGTGTCATTCCTCTATTTTCTTTACAACTTTCGTGCTCAGACCTAGTCTCTGAAAGATGAGTATGTATTATGAGCCCTCTTTCTTTTGCATACTGAGCAACTTCTCTGACTAAGCTCTCTTTTGAAGTATATTCTGCATGAAGCCCAACATCAACTTTGATTCTTCCCGTTTTATTATCGCCAACTATTTCAATCAGCTTTTCAGTATCCTTATAGCCCTGCAAGTCGAACAATGATGGTCTTTTTGGATTAAACGACAATCCATGTGATAGATTGGCTTTTATCCCACTTTCTTCCACAGCCCGAGACATATCGTCTATGAAAAAATACATATCTGTAAAACTGACCACGCCACTTTTAATCATCTCAGCTATGCCCAGAAGGCTACTCCAGTAACAATCTGCAGGTTTTAGTTTTGCCTCAAATGGAAATACCCTTTCAGTAAGCCAACGCTGAAGAGGCAGTCCCTCTCCATGACCTCTTAAGAGTGTCATTGGAACATGACAGTGGTTGTTAAAAAACCCTGGAGCCAGAACCTTCCCGTTCCCGTCATAAACATGCCTGTAATCATCATCTGGAATATCATTTCCAATATAAACTATCCTATCTTTTTTGACGATCACGTTTGTTTTTCTTAATATTTCCAAGTTTTCATCTATTATGCTGATGTTTTTAAGTAACATGCTGACCACCCCTTTTAAGTGTCCTCTTTTTCAAAAGCAGAAATTCTTTTACTAATTCTCTTCTTTACAAAATCTCCGATGTCCTCTGTTATGGATTTTAGCAATGTTTTGTGTCCTTCCGTAAAAAGCAACTGAAGAGTTGACTTGAGGTGATCTTGAGCAGTTCTATCCAAATCTTTAAAAGCCTTTATCATAGCTTCTGCTGCTGCAAGTTTTTCTTTGTTCAGTTCTCCAAATGTGGTAGCTCCTGTGCTCTGAAGTACCTCGAACATGGAATTGACAAATCGCTCTCTCTCGTCTTTTGGCAATTGGAAAAGCCAAGTTTTAATTGTATCATTGGTTCTTATACTTTCATCGCTCAGACCCGGTTTATATACGAATTCACTCCCCAGTACCTCCCATAGAAAAGGATTATGCTGATATAGTCCGTGCCCACTGCTCTTTACGACATAGTACTCACCTGAATGTTCAAGCAACATTCCAACAATAGATGATTCAGGAAGAAAAGTAACTATCCCATCAATCATTTCCTGATATCCATCTGAAGTTATGAAGGAGTGCTGGAAACCTGGTCCATCGTTATTAAAAACTTCGATAATACTCGCCTTGTAAGCACCATCCATCATAGACGCGGCATATACAGCCAGATTTCCGCCTTTCGAGTGCCCACCCATACAGAACTCTCCTGTGTAGTTCTCCATAACATGCGTTGTATATTTTACAGCTTCTTTCTGAGACTGCACTTCTTCTTTAAAACTCATCTGAAGATCTTCTTTCCAGCCAGCAAGAGAATCGTCTGTGCCCCTGAACGCAATAAAATGGAATTCATCGCGTACAGTAAAAACCATAGCAGAAAATTGTTTTGCCCTGTCCTGATCCAGTTGATCAGCATAGCTTGAAAGCTTCAGATTCCCAAATCGCTTTGTAGCTGCAGCCTTTTCCAAAAATCCAGGTACTTCATTCAAAAAAGGTAAATCCTCAATTAATGATATATCTTTTTCTTGTTTAAATCTTTTGGCTGCATCTTTTAAAAGAATAAAGCCTTCTTCGCCTGGCGCAGGAACTATACCACCGAAGTCGTTATAACATATTACTGATAATATTAAGTTATCTACTTCGTTAAATTCATCCTGTCTGAAAGAGAGATCTCCTCTCCAATCCAGATAATCTGCGATATTACCCATAGCGTACCTTCAGCTTTCTTTTCCTTTTATCTCAGTTATCATCAGCTAGTTTAATCGTCAAGACTGCTCAGTCCAGATTCTATTACTTTAACCAAAAGTTTAGATCTCTCCCAATTTTCTTCAGCGTTATTAATAATTACATCACAGTACTTATTTGCCAGCTTTACTTCCATTTCATAGGATGAAAGTCTTCTTTCTATTTCAGGCTCATTTCTTTCCTGCATTCTCCTTACGCATTGGATGGCAGGAGCTGTTACGCCTACAACTAAAACTGAATCTCCAAATTTCTCTTTTAATTTTTTCGCACCATTCTTATCTACAATTATAGAAGCTGTTTCACCAGACTCCACGATGTAAGAGATGGTTTTCATGCTGGTAGCGTATAGATAATCATGATACTGAGTGTATTCCAATAGTTCACCTTTTTCATACATATCAACAATATTCTCTTTAGTAGTAAAGAAATAATGGATTCCCTCTATTTCACCTTTTCGCGGTTTTCTACTGGTATATGTAACTATTTTCAACATTTTAAGTTCATTTCGCAAAGTAGTCTTTCCCGAGCCACTAGGCCCTAAAAACGCTACAATATTTATCATACAAACCACCCCTCCAGGTTTAGCTATTCAATCTCTCAAACTTCCAGGAATCTTTCACCATATCTTCGATAGTTTTTTCTGCTACCCAACCCAATTCTTTTTCTATCTTTGATGCGTCCGCATAGGAAACAGCTAAGTCTCCTCCTCTTCTACCTGTAATAGTATAGGGAACATCAATTTTATTTACTCTTTTGAAAGCCTCTACTAGTTCCAATACTGAGGTTCCTTTTCCAGTACCAAGATTATATACAGAAGTACCATTCTTCATACCTTCAATCGCCATCACATGGCCTTTTGCCAAATCCACTACATGTATATAATCTCTTACCCCTGTTCCATCTACTGTATCGTAATCGTCTCCAAATATCTTAAGCTCAGGCAATATCCCCTTAGCTACCCTTGTTATATACGGCATCAGGTTTCCTGGAATTCCATTTGGATCTTCTCCAATAAGCCCACTTTCATGAGCCCCAATCGGATTAAAATACCTTAGTATAGCAACCGAAAAATCGCTCTTGTACTTGCCTGCTTCCTTCAGAATATCCTCGTTTATGACTTTTGTCTCTCCGTAAGGATTTGTTCTCTCCTTAAGCTCCATTTCTTCATTGAGGGGGGATGGCTGATCGCCATATACAGTTGCCGATGAGCTAAATACAAATCGGTTCACATTGTATTTTTCACACTGTTCAAGCAAAACCAGTGTCGTCGTAATATTATTGTATAAGTACTTTACTGGCTCTTCAATGGACTCGCTAACTGATTTAAATCCTGCAAAGTGCATAACCCCATCAAAATTTCCTTCTTCAAAAATCTCTTTCATAGCACTTTTATCAGTTGCATCCGCTTGATGAAATACAGGTAAAATACCTGTTATTTTCTCTATTCTATCTGTTATTTCAATTTTAGAATTGCTAAGATTGTCAACTATTTCAACGTAGTGACCCTTTTTTATGAGCTCTACAACTGTATGACTTCCAATAAAACCCAAACCACCGGTTACAAGAATTCTCATTATACCGTCCCCTCACCATCGTCATTTGTAAAATCATCTATCAATTATAGCTATTATAACAGAATTATGGGGATATTTGTCATTTAGATGGCTAAAATTTCTTGTCAAATACACAAAAAGACGACTGGTTTTTTACGACCAGCCGCCATTTATTATCATAATATTTAACCTTCTATTATTGTTCCTGACTTGCCCTCTAATGCTTCTTTAGCTTTATCTAGCGAGCCTATAATTGCCCTTCTTCCTGTCTTTGATTGTGCAAATTCCATTGCTGCAATAACCTTTGGAAGCATGCTCCCAGGTGCAAAATGACCTGCATCAGCATACTCTTTCAACTCTCTAACCGTAACTCTGCTTAAGTTATTCTGATTTGGCTTGCCATAATTCAGTGACACGTTGTCGACTGCGGTCAGTATAAAAAGTGTATCGCAATCAAGAAGCTCAGCAAGTTTCTCACTGGCAAAATCCTTGTCTATTACAGCAGGAATTCCCCTGATCATTCCATTTTTTAGTATCACAGGTACTCCGCCTCCACCAGATGCGATAACTACGTGATCATTTGAAACAACAGTGCGTATTACCTCTAATTCCACAAAGCCAATAGGTTTTGGCGAAGGAACTACCCTTCTATAACCTCTGCCGGAATCTTCTATCATCGTATAACCAAGTTCGGATTCAAGTTTTTTTGCATCATCTTCACTGTAAAAGCCTCCAACAGGTTTTGTTGGATTTGAAAATGCTGAATCATCTTTATCAACAATTACCTCAGTAAGAATTGTTGCAACCTGCTTATCAATGCCCCTTAAAATCAGTTCATTTCTAAGAGCACTTTGCAGATGATACCCAATATACCCCTGGCTCATGGCTCCACATTCAGGAAATCCCATTTCTGGTACCCTGTCAGATGCTTTGCTTCCTACCTCGAATGCATAATTAATCATTCCTACTTGAGGTCCATTTCCGTGTGATATTACGACAGAGTGCCCCGCTTCTATTAAATCTGCAATGGGTTTTGCCGTTTCCTTTACCAGCATTAGCTGCTCAATCGGATCGTTCCCTAGGGCATTCCCTCCCAATGCAACCATGATTCTGCTCATTTAATCATCTCCTGATAATTTAGATTTATACATACAGGTCTTTTACTTTTTCCTATCCTAAAATATCATTAAATAAAAAAAAATTCAATTGCAAATTTGCAATTGAATTAAATATTTTTCTCAATAAAATTCTTTGAGGATATTTTTAACCTCGTCGTCTCCTACCTGTGTAAAATCATCATAATAAGCACTTAGAGCGCCTAAAAAATTACTTGTAGATTCTATTGACACAAGCCTGTCTACCATGCCTTCCAGCCTTAGTGCTGTTAAATGCGGAACAACTGGAATTGCGACAACTATTTCTTTTGGATTGTGTCTTTTCATCTCTTCGATTGAGGCAATCATTGTAAGTCCAGTAGCGATTCCATCATCTACAATTATTGCGATCTTATTCTCTACGTTAATTCGTGATGTATCTCCAAGATACTCTTTTCTTCTGCGCAAAATCTCATCCCGCGCTTTCTTCTTTTCATCTTCAAGCCACTGATTACCCAGCCTTTCTAATTCTGACTGGTTGCAAATTGGTCCACCATCTTCCGCCAAAGCGCACACAGCGTATTCGGGATTTGATGGATGCCCAATTTTTTTTGTAATAATTATATCTAATGGGGCATCTATAGCTTTGGCAATTTCCGCAGCAACCGCAACGCCACCCCGCGGCAAAGCAAAAACTACAGTCTCTTCAGAGGAATATTCCAACAGTAATTCAGCTAATTTCTTACCTGCATCAGATCTGTCCTTAAACATCATGGCATATACCTCCTAAGAAATTTATATGTATAAGAAAACTTACCATCGCTTCAGACTCCAGATAGTATATACCCATTATTTATGATTTTCCGCATGATATGCCCAATATCTATGATTAACTTACTCTTTAAAGCAAAAACCCCGGGATAAAACCCGGGGCAGATGAATTTTATTATGCTTCGTCGTCATTGACCACAAGAACAGGACAATGAGCTTCAGATACAACTCTTTGTGATACAGATCCTACAAAGAATCTCTTTACCCTGGAATAACCTCTCCTGCCAATTACAATTAAATCAGCTTTTAACTTCTCAGCAAGATCGACTATCTCTTCAGACGGCGTACCAACCTCTACTCTTTTTTCGCTCTCTATGCCACTTAAGTCAAGCTTTTCAATCGAATCATCCAAGATCTTCTCTTGATGTTTCTTAAGCTCTTCTGTAAGCAAATCCAGATTGTAAACGCCACCATAACCACTACTTCCTGTACCAATGACTTCTGGTCTTCTGGCGACAGTTAAAAATACTAGGCTGCCATCGTACTTTTTAGCCACATCGATAGCTACTTCTGCAGCTTTTTGAGATGTTGGCGAGCCATCGATTGGAACAATAATTTTTCTCATACCGCACCTCCTTCGGTATTTCCCTTGTTTCCTCAATATTTATATACCCACTATAAGTGTCAATATACGAAATTAGATTTTTCTACCTTGCATAATAAGGCTCAACGGAGAAATTATACTCTGAATAAGTTGTCTTATAAGAATAAATTCCCTCTTTTGTAAGCCCCTGTTCAGCTTTAGCTTCAGCTATAGTAGGCAAGTCGTAGTCTATAGTTATCCTGAAGTTGTGTTTGCCAAGATCATGGTACATCTTGCTAAACATATTTTGAACTACGGCAGGACCTCCATTATAGAACGGGATTCCTACGTATTCTTCCAAAATAATTGGTACGTCTATTGACTGACCTGGTGCCAACGAAGGAATTTCCATGCCTACCACTGGTTTATACACCTGAATATGCGCTGTATGGTATGCCGCATATATATCAGTAATAGCAACATCTTTACCTACCTTTGTCGTATCCATTACCTTGTCGACTCTGAAATTCAAAGATCCTTTTGGAGTAGGTACTTTGTATGGATTCTTAATTTTGACTATGATGTATCCTGGCTTGTAGAGATATTCTGGATCGTACTTTATGAAACTCCAGTTCATCGGGTTAGGCTCAGGATTGCTCTTTGCAGCATTTGTAAACTCATTCTTCATTTCCTTGCCCACTTTTTCAGCTTGATCTTTGAAATATCCCTGAAACTCACCAGGTACGCCAGCCTTGTTGAGAGCAGCAGTAGCCAAATCATCTGCTGCTGGAATTCCAGCAGTTTCTATGGCTAACGTAGCAAGATAATCTACACCCATGTTAGCTAGATCGTTGAAATTTGGAAGCGTAGGCGGTATGCCCAGATATATGAGTCCATAATCCAACAAGGCTCCAAGAGCTGTTTCCAACAGGCTATTAAATGGCTCTGGTAGATTTAGCACATTTAACACAAAATTAATCATTCCAGCCTTAATCTTTGCGAAGGTGTCACTTACCCAGTTGACAATACCCATCACGACGTTTACGAGATCTGTAAAGAATTTAGTAATTGCTTCCCAGGCCTGCTCCCACCAGGTTTTACTTTCTTGTTTAGGAGTAAAATCGAGTTTATCTCCAACCTTATATCCAGGGTATAGCGAGTTAGGATTAGTGGTTATGGATTTTGCCAAGCTGCCAAATACGTCTGCATAAGTCGGTTGCTCAGTTACTACATAACGATAAATCCAACCTGAGAGTTCCCATTTAATAGGCTGATACTTTACAGATACAATATCCGGAATAATCGGATCTATTAATATTTCAGGATAGTATTTGATACCATCATAATTATATTTACCATAATTTAACTTTACGGCATTAGAATATTTTGCATGAACTATACCAGGCTGATTTCCTTCAGACAATACTACAGATCTGACGTAATAGGTAAGAGCTTCACCGTCAAGCTTATCAACAGAAGGAGCAAATTTAGCAAAATCAATTGCTATACCCAGAGTATTTGCGTTCTTAAGGCTTGTAAATACAGGATCATCAGGCAGATAAGTCTCCTCGTACACAAGGCCCTTAGGATTGTTCCAGGAATCACTGGCAGAAGACGGACTTGAAAGAGTGACCTGTATAAGTAGTTTTTGAATTCCCTGCGGAATGTTTATAGGAAGGAATGAATACTTAGCAGGCACGTCATACATATAAACTTCTGCTTGATCTACAAATGTGTTTGGATTTTCTTTGCCTGTCGTGATAGGTCCTGAGAATTGTGCAGGCTTAATCTTGAAATCTGTTGCGGAAGGTATTACCAGTGGAGGAAGAGAACTCTTCTTTTCTGGTAATGGCTTCCCATAGAGCACAGGTAAGCCACTTCCGGTATCCCCTATGCTAAAACCTGCAGCATTAACAGGATAAGCTCTAACGTAATATGTTACTGGACCTGTATTGTTGTTTTTACCAGTAATTATTGAACTTTCAATGGACCATGGCTTTATTACAGGCAAAGTGGGAATAACGGGCAGATTAGGTTTGATATTTGGCAAAATCAGACTTGCCACCCTCGATTCACTTTGCATAGCCAGTATTGAACTGTGTTTGATTTTAGAGAAATCGATATTAAAGTTAGTTGTATTAGCTGGCAGACTCCCAGACAGCACGACTGCTCTTGATGTCTTTGTTATTGGTCCAACAGGAAGTCCCACAAAAGGAACTTTTGATACCTGCCAAATAATTTTACTTGTTTGTCCAACCACATCAGATGGCAATTGGATCTTAATAGGCAGTATCTGGCTGCCTTCGCTGTCAACAAACGCAGCAAAAGGTGCAGAGCTGAATTCTCTGGCTCCAGAGTTAGTAATTGCTTTTGCTGCTGATATGGTTATCTTTGGTTTATAAATCGGGCGAACTACTCGGTTGTCAAAATCAAGAAGGTCAAACTTCTGTTTCTCTGTCAAATTTGGAAGTGGTGCAGCCTTAAAAGATTCAGCTGCTTTAAGCAGATTGCTTTCAGCAGGCTCAGCTGGGGTACCAGAGTACCTGTTGAAAATCCTCACGGATATTGCGATGGCTTCTTCTCTCTTTGTTTTACCGTATCCTGTCGCTTCATCCTGTGGTGTAATCGGCCTAGGCATAAAATTACCATCGTCAGAACCCTTTATTATCCCCTCTTTGTTCATAAACAACACGTGGGAAATAGCGTAATCAAAAATCAGGCTCTGATCTTTAAACACATTCTGACCACTATTTGTGTAGTCGATTGATGGATAAAGCCCTTGAATTGCCCTTCCAAACATCGTCGCAACCTGTTCACGGGTTGTAGTCTGAGAAGGTGAAAAAGTAGTTACAGTCGTACCTGTCGTAATGCCTATTGCATACGCCTTTAGAATGTTTGGGTTAGTAGTGTCCGTAAATGGATTTGGCAATGCAGGCGTAAGTACTTTATTTCCCAGTTTTTCGTACAACAAAACTGCCAGCTCGCAGAGTTCCTCTCTGGTTGCTGGTTTTGTCATATCTGTTCCCTTTAAAAGCTGAGGCAGCAAGCCATTGTCCGAAGCAGCCTGTATTTCAGGCTCTGCCCATGATGATGCCTTAGTATAAATGCTCTGCCCCGATGCTATGTACCCTGGTCCTGAACCAAGAGCTATTGCAAATATAAGCAAAAATGCAACAGCCCGTTTCACAGTATTCCAGGCCATTTTAATTCCCTCCTAAATAGTATTAGAATTTACTTTATGGATATATACCCACTATTTCACCATCTTTACTAATATTAAGTAATATATAATAAGAAATCGAAGCATTTCTGCCTCGATTTCAAGTTTCTAAAAATCCTATTTAATTATTTAACGAGTTTATCAAGTGCCTGTTTCAAATCAGCTATTATATCGTCTTTGTGCTCCAGGCCTATTGACAACCTTACAAGGCCTTCTGAAATGTGAGCTTCTGCTCTTTCTTCTGGCGTATAAGGTGAATGGGTCATAGAAGCTGGATGCTGAATAAGAGTCTCAGCGTCTCCAAGGCTTACTGCAAGAGTACACAGTTCAACAGAATTCATCAGAGTTCTTCCTGCTTCGAGTCCGCCTTTAACTTCAAATGCAATCATCGCTCCTGGTAAAAACATCTGCTTTTTAGCTAGCTCATACTGTGGGAAGCTCTTTAATCCTGGATACAGCACTTTTTCAACAGCAGGGTGTCCTTCTAGAAACTCTGCAACTGCCTGAGCATTTGAACAATGCCTGTCCATTCTAAGGTCTAAAGTCTTCATACCTCTGTTTATTAGCCACGCATCAAATGGGCTTAGGGATGCTCCAGTCATGTCCTTAACTCCAAATGTCCTTACTTGGTCAATAAATTCTTTTGACCCAACTGCAAAACCAGCAATTACATCTCCGTGACCATTTAGATATTTCGTTGCAGAGTGCACCACTACATCAGCACCAAGATCTATCGGCCTTTGAATATACGGAGAACAGTAAGTATTGTCTACGACAACAATACAGTCTTCATTTTCATGAGCAATTTTAGAGATTGTCTCAATATCAGCTATATCCATGTTTGGATTTGCAGGGCTTTCAAGATAAACCAGTTTAGTATTAGGTTTCATAGCCTTTCTCACGTTTTCAGGATCTCTCGTATCTACAAAATCAATCTCAACATTAAATCTTGCAATGCCGTGATTTAAAAATGCAAATGTACATCCATAAAGGGTCTTTGCAGCAATAATATGGTCCCCACCTGAAATATGAGTCCAAATTACAGAGGTAATGGCACCCATTCCTGATGACATCAGCATCGCAGCTTCTGCATTTTCAAGGTTTGCTATTTTATCTTCTACCTGAGTACCTGTAGGGTTTCCAAGTCTCGTGTAAATATATCCCTCTTCCTCCATGGCAAATCTTCTGCCACCTTGTTCAGCGGAATCAAAGACAAAAGTTGACGTCTGATATATGGGAGTTGCTAGTGCTCCAAATTCGTTTTTTTGATATCCAGCGTGAATAGCCCTTGTTGAAAACTGCATTTTGCTCATTTTTTCCTTGTCCATATTAATCCTCTCCTTTATTATCCATGGATGTACAATCGTACAAGTATTTCTAACCTATCATGTATATTAAATCATAACCCCATGGAATCTTCAATATGTAAAAAAAGCTCTGGGGTCAGTTATGACCTCAGAGCCTGTAAATCAATATTATTGAGCTTTTTCTAATGCGAATTTAACCGCTTCTTTAATAGCTGCTGATGTATAAGAAGCACCTGATACTCCGTCTACACTTGGTGTATTTGCTTCAACTATTGCATTTGGCAGTTCTGCAATTGCAGGATCACTGATACCATCAGTTTCATTGTGTTCAATTACTTTAACAGACGCAATTTTACCGTCTACAATTTCAACTGAAACTTTAAGGCCTGCATGCATTCCTTCATCACTTTCGCCTTCATAGATTCCGTCAATATAAACTCTGTCTGCTGGAATTATATCTTCAACAACAATTGGATCAGAAGCAAGTGCCTTATTTACAGCGTCGATAATTGCTGTAGAAGTATAAGTAGCACCTGATACCATGTCAACGTCAGTTGAATTTGCATTTACAATAGCTCCTGGCATTTCAGCTATAGCAGGATCGCTTATTCCATCTGTCTCGTTGTGATCAAGAATTACAACTGAAACAATCTTGCCACCTTCAACTTCAACGCCAACTTGCAGACCTTCGTGCATTCCTTCATCACTTGAACCTTCAAAATATCCATCAGTATATTCAACAGGTAGCTTTACGCCAGGTTGTGAAGCAAGAGCGTATTCAACGGCTTCTTTAATAGCATCAGAAGTTAATGTTGCACCTGAAATGCCATCTATCTCAGTTGACTGTGCTGCTACGATATTTCCAGGAATTTCAGCAATTGCTGGATCACTTAAACCTTCTGTCTCATTGTGTGACAATAGTCTTACATCTATAATTCTTCCATCTAAAACTTCAACTTCAACTTTCAGCCCTGGATGTTTACCCGCATCACTTAGCCCCTGATATGTACCATTTTCTAAACCTGCAGCTATACCTTTATCGCTACCAAGCATTGAATTGCCTGCAAACAATACAAGAGCTGTAATTGCTATAATGACTACTGCACTGACCATTCTATTTTTTGTCATTTCCACTTCTCCTTTTTCTTATGCTTTATTCTTTACATTGATACATTTCTAACCGATAATATCTTATCAAAGATTATGATTTAGGACAAGCAAAATGTTCAATTAATTTATGTGGAAATGTTGCAATTTGCAGTTTATTGAACTTATGTCAATAATGCAGGTTTTAGCTTAACCTTTCTTCTAATACTTAAATATCGCTATTGCAGATGTCAGGTTTTCAGCAAGTTCAGCCAGACTAGTTGCTGAAGAAGCCACTTCTTCCATTGAAGCTGTCTGCTCTTCTGCACTCGCTGCAACTTCCTGAGTTGAAGAAGCAGTCTCTTCTGCCGCTGCAGACATAAGCTGGAAGTTTTCTGTTACGGAATTTGTGCTGGCAGAAATACTGGTTGCCATTCCTGAAATAGTTCTTATTTCATTTGAAACGCCAGTAACTTCTTTGTGAATTTCAGTAAGCCCCTGGCTTGCTTCGTTGATTATTTCAACTCCAATATCCACATCTTTGCTGTTTTCATCCATAGATTCTACTGCAGTTTTTATCTGGTTCTGGATTTCAGTTATTAAATCTGAAATCTTTTGCGTAGAGACAGATGATTCTTCAGCTAATTTTCTAACTTCATCAGCAACAACAGCGAATCCGCGGCCAGCGTCACCAGCCCTTGCTGCTTCTATAGCAGCATTTAATGCCAGCAAGTTCGTTTGTTCTGAAATAGAGCTTATAGTATCTACAATTGTTTCTATTTGTTTTGAGCTTTCACTTAATTTATTAATGGTATCGGCAGTTTCAATTGTCGAAGTCTTAATGTTGTTTATTTTGTCGACCGCATTATCAGAAGCTTTTAATCCCAACTCAGCTGAATCTAAAGTAATATTTGAAGATTCATTTACCTGTTTTATTAAACTAATTATTTCTTCTATCTGTCTTTGCATTTCATCTACTAGCTCACTGGAACTTCCAATTGATTTAGCTTCTTCGTCTGCTGCTGCAGCAACCTGAGAGATTGTGGCAGAAATTTCTTCTGAGGCAGCTGAAGATTCCTGAGAGGCTGCGGATAGTTGCTCTGCCGTGGCTGCCACATTGCCAGAAATTTGATTGATTTGCGATATCAGCTTATGTAAATTTCCAATCATCTCATTGAATGCATCAGCTAATTCGCCCACCTCATCTCTAGATTTAATTTCCACGGATTCGGTTAAATCTCCTTGAGCAATTTTTTTTGCAATTTCAACAAAACGATTTAATGGCTTTGTAATTCCCTTTGTAATTACAAAAGCAATAAAAATTCCCAATGCTATTGCAAATGCCATTATTGCGATAAATGTAGCTATTGTGTTTTTCAAAGTGCTCTTTACATCACTTTCAAATTTAGCCAATGAATTATCGGTAAAATCTAACAAGGCTTTCATATTTTTCTCAATTAAAGTAACCTGCGCAGCACCTTTTCCAGTGGTATTTGCAGCAGCTTTTTGTTTGTCGCCATCTTTGGTAAATCTGATGGTCTCGTCTCTAATTTCTTTCCAATCCTGAATTGAAGTATATGCATCATCCACCATTTTTGCATCACCGAGAAAACGGTCCTTTATGAGAACAAAGTTATCTTCAATTTGCTTTTCATATAAATTCATCGTTCCTATAGCATCATCAATGCTCTGTAGGTTTGTTGACAATGCAACGTCTTTCATAGACCTGTGAATGGCAATAACGTCTGCATTTACTTCGAGTGCTGCTGTTCTAACTGCAATTGGATGTTTGTACAATGTATCAAGTGTTCCTGATATAGAGTTAAGACTATTCATTGCATAAAGCCCCTCTAATACCATTAGCAATAAAATGATACTAAAACCTAAAAACAACCTTTTGCCAATTTTTAAATTGTTGATCTTTGACAATTGAGTTCCCCCCTAAACTTTGCTTTGTGGAAGCCTTTTATCTCCCAATAATTTAATTATTATAGCTTGAGTTTTGAGCTCTATAATCTCACAATGAAATTCACTTGCAATGATTGAATAGAGCCTGATGCAACTTTCATATCGGTGATAATAAAATATGATTAAGACTTAATTCCAATTTATATATTTCTATATATTGTTCAAAAAATAAAAATGAGCCATTATGCTCATTCTTAGTCAAAATTTAGGTGAAAACTAAGAAAACAGGCAAATAATAGCTCAAATAATCATTGAATATGGTTCAAATTTGCTGTGTAAAGTTGTTAATTTTTTAATTATAAGTGTGTGCTGACACTTTGTGTTCCAATGCAATTCCTATAATTCTATCGGCATGATCTGCCATAAACAGAGGTATATTCAAAAGGTCGTCATCTATACGCAAATTATTGAGAGAAAATCGAACACGCAGTTTTACTTTGTCTTCATATTTTTACAGGTTATACCATTATGTAAGTCCAGATAAATCACATAATTATAGGGGTTTTGTGTTAATTTATCACACTTTTATGTGTATTTTATGGTACAGACATATACGGGCGCTCGAAGAGTGCCCCTACAACAACAATGGTTGCAACATCATTTTTACAAATGATTGAAGGACGGCCAAAGAAGAATAGCCCTTAGGGTCTGACCCCAAGGGTTTCACTGTATTTAAGCTTTGTATATAATCCATCAATAAGCCTTGCAATCTGTTGTTCTTTGTTTAACCTGTATAATACTGACTTAATAGTATTCTTTGTTCCTAATCCATAGAAGTCATTTATAGAAAAATTTTTTCCTTGATTTTCTGACATAATGGTATCTATTTGATTTGTTATTGAATCCATATATAGCACCTCCTTGCACCTAAAATTATATACTTCTGGGTGCAAAAATCCAATCCAGTAAGATTTTAAAGTAGACATTCCAAAGTAAATATGATTAAAGGACGCTCAAAGAGCGCCCCTACGTTTGAGATTGACCCTTGGGGTCTGACCGAGACCAGTGAAAAAGAGGCCTCAAATATCCCCAATTTACCTAAAAATATAATAATTCTTAAGATTTAGGTTTGAAAAACCTGTATTTGCAAAAATACAAAAATTATCAAAATATAAAGAGGATACTATGCTTGCTATCCTCTTTATATTTACCGCTATTGCTGCCAGCTTCGATTGAATTGATACACTTAAAAGGCTAAATCCTCTTGC
>JAVEXI010000016.1:0-38894 GCA_034004165.1 Gudongella sp.
ATGCCCTGATGCCCTCAAAACATCCCAAAACGTAGTTAAAAGCCTTACACCTAATACTTAAAGAAACCTCTTCTTCAGGAACAATCTCTCCCTGATAAAAAACCCAACTTGCCATTAAAAAACACTCCTTTCTAATATCATTTCACTTATTGCTTTACCTGCAGGTACTATGGGGTAGACGAACTGGTCCTTTGAGAATCTGCACTCTATGACAACTGTCCTCCTACTTTCTTTTGCCCATAATAGCGCACTATCCAATTCTTCATATCCTTCTACTCTCTTACCCTCAATTCCATAAGCTCCTGCAAGCTTTATAAAATCTACATAATCTCCAAGGTCTGTCTGCGAATAATTGTCGTCGCAAAACATCCCCTGCCACTGCCTTACCATGCCCAGTGTACTGTTGTTAAATAGTAGTATCGTAACAGGTAATCCAAACCTTGCAACTGTACCAAGCTCATTGCAGTTCATCCTAAAACTTCCATCTCCTGTAACAAGAACTACATTTTTGTCTGGCAGTGCTACCTGTGCTCCTATGGCAGCTCCAAGGCCGTAACCCATGGTTCCAAGTCCGCCAGAAGAAAGCCAGTGCCTTGGTTCCTTAAACATCCAGTGCTGTGCTGTCCACATCTGGTGTTGCCCAACATCTGTAACAACCACACTATCTTCAAGGTGTGAATTGGCTAACTTCAATGCGCCAACTGCACTCCAAGCTCCACCAAAAGGTTCCTGTTCATCTCTATGAGTATGTATGTAATCGAGCCATTGTTGTCTGTTTCCCTTTGGGGCACTATCTGTAAGTTTCAAAAGAACTTCCTTCAAATCTCCGACAGCGTAGCCATCTACCGCCTTGTTCTTTCCTATTTCTGCTCCGTCGATGTCTAAATGCATCAGCTTAGCTTTTTCTCCAAACGCATCAGGATCTCCGATTACCCTGTCGCTGAATCTTGAACCAACTGCAATAATTAGGTCTGCACTTGTAACGGCGAGATTTGTCTCCTTGAAGCCGTGCATTCCCATCAGTCCGATTGACAATCTGTGATTCCTGGGAAATCCTCCGAGTCCCATCAAACTATTGGCTACAGGAATATCGCATTTTTCAGCAAAACTTAGAAGTTCTTTCGAGGCTCCTGATGAAACTACACCGCCTCCACTATATATTACAGGCCTTTCAGATGCTGCAATCATTTCAGCCAGTTTTTCAAAATCACCTTGCACAGTCACTTTTTCGCTTTCTTCCAATTTGACTGCACTATATTCAGTCTCAGTCATCATCAGGTCTTTTGGAATGTCTACAAGGACTGGCCCCTTTCTTCCCGAATTGGCGACTCTGAATGCATCGTGCATAACTTCTGCTATTTCATCTACACTTCTCACCTGATAGTTGTGCTTTGTTATAGACATCGTTAAAGCAGTAATATCTACTTCCTGAAAAGAGTCCCTACCTAGCAGAGCAGATGCAACCTGACCTGTAATAACAACGACAGGCACAGAGTCAGCGTAAGCAGTAGCAATGCCCGTGACTGTGTTAGTAGCTCCTGGACCTGATGTCGCGATGCACACGCCCACCTTTCCACTTGACCTTGCATAGCCGTCAGCTGCATGGGATGCTCCCTGTTCGTGACTAGTCAAAATATGCATTATTCTGTCGCTATATTTAGTATACGCGTCGTAAAGTGGAATTACTGCACCACCTGGATAACCGAAAATCGTATCAACACCCTCTGCAAGTAAACATTCCATCACTACCTCTGCGCCCTTAAGTCTCATCTTATCTCACCCTCTCAATTATGGTATACACACCGCACCAGTCGATGCTGATGTTACTATACTCTCATATTTTTTCAAATATCCCAAAACTTCAGGAGCTTCATATTTGAAAGATTTTCTCCTTTCCTCCAGCTCTTCATCCGATACCAAAAGCTGAAGCTTTCCTTCATTCATATCTATACTGACAATGTCGCCATCATTAACTAAAGCAATAGTACCGCCAAGTGCCGCTTCAGGAGAAACGTGCCCGATTGATGCACCTCTGGTTGCGCCTGAGAATCTTCCATCGGTTATCAAAGCTACGTCTTTATCCATTCCCATACCAGCCAGTGCAGACGTAGGGGAAAGCATCTCTCTCATACCAGGACCGCCTTTCGGCCCTTCGTACCTTATTACTAAGACTTCACCTTTATTTATGGATTTGTTCAATATCGCATCAACAGCGTCCTCTTCGCAGTCAAATACCCTTGCAGGGCCCTTATGTACTAGCATCTCTGGTGCTACAGCCGATCTTTTAACAACTGCTCCCTCTGGTGCGAGATTTCCCTTTAGAACTGCAATTCCTCCAGTTTTACTGTATGGCTTAGATATGGGTGCAATTACAGACTGCTCTCTTTCTTTGACCTTGGATAGCACATCTTCCAAGGTACCACAAGTGACATTTTTTACACTTGTATCCAGATGTCCATCTTTGGAAAGCTCCTTCATCACAGCGGGTATTCCTCCGGCTTCATATAGGTCTTCTATGTGATCAGGACCAGCTGGGCTCAACCTGCATAAATTCGGCGTCTTCTGACTTATATGGTTTATCTTATCCAAATCCATCGGAACATCTGCTTCGTGAGCTATTGCTGATAGATGAAGTACCGTATTTGTCGAACATCCAAGAGCCATATCAACAACTAAAGCATTTCTAAATGCACTCTCGGTCATAATGTCTTTTGGTCTCAGATTTTGCTCCAAAATCTCCATAATTTTCATTCCAGAGTACTTGCCCAGTCTCATCCTCTCACCGTATACTGCAGGTACAGTCCCATTCCCGGGGAGAGCCATTCCAAGAGCCTCAGTCATGCAATTCATCGAGTTTGCAGTGAACATCCCTGCGCATGATCCGCATCCTGGACAAGCTGCATCCTCCATCTCCAAGAGCTCTTCTTCACTCAACTTCCCTGCCTTAACTGCTCCTACAGCCTCAAACATACTGCTTAGATCTATTGGCTTTCCGTTGTGCCTTCCTGCAAGCATAGGCCCTCCACTTACAATAATCGAGGGTAAGTTCAGCCTAGCGGCTACCATCAGCATTGCAGGAACTACCTTATCGCAGTTTGGTATCATAACCAAAGCATCTAACCCATGTGCGAGAGCCATTACCTCTACGCTGTCTGCAATCAGTTCCCGGCTGACAAGAGAATACTTCATACCTTGGTGGTTCATGGCTATCCCATCGCAAACTGCTATCGCTGGGAATTCTAAAGGTGTTCCACCTTTCATAAGAACTCCTCTTTTAACCGCTTCAGCTACTTCCCTTAAGTGTCTATGCCCAGGTACGATTTCATTAAAAGTATTTACAATTCCAATTAAAGGTTTTCTTATTTCTTCATCAGTCAGGCCAAGAGCTTTCATAAGCGATCTGTGAGGGGCTTTTTCAACTCCTGTCTTAACACTGCTGCTCTTCATAAAATCCATCCCCCTATTTCTTTAGCCAGCTCATCATTTTTCTTAGTTCCTTGCCGACAACCTCCATTGGATGATTCTGCTCCATTTTCCTCATGGCGTTGAAATGTGGCCTGTTAGCTTTGTTTTCGAGTATCCAGCTCTTTGCAAAAGTACCGTCCTGAACTTCTCTTAAGATTTTTCTCATCTCATTTTTAGTATCCTCAGTTACAATTCGGCTACCTGAAACGTAATCACCGTATTCAGCTGTGTCGCTGATGGAGTACCTCATGTAACTTAAACCTCCCTGATTCACCAGGTCTATGATGAGTTTCATCTCATGCAGACATTCGAAATATGCACTTTCTGGCTCGTAGCCTGCTTCAACTAGAACTTCAAATCCAGCCTTCATAAGAGCTGTAACTCCACCGCATAAAACTGCCTGCTCACCGAATAGGTCTGTCTCAGTTTCTTCTTTGAATGTGGTTTCTAAAACTCCAGCTTTTGCACCACCTATGCCACCTGCATATGCAAGGGCTACGTCCATAGTGTCACCTGATGGATCTTGATATGTAGCTACTAGGCAGGGAACTCCTCTTCCCTCCTGGTACTGACTTCGCACTGTATGTCCTGGTCCCTTGGGAGCAACCATAAATACGTTGACGTCCTCTGGTGGAACAATTTGTCCATAGTGTATATTAAATCCGTGAGCGAATGCCAAATATTTCCCTGGTTTCAAGCCTTTCTTTACGCTCTTTTCGTATAGGTCTACCTGTTTTTCATCATTGACGAGCATCATTACTACGTCTGCCCATTCTGCGGCATCTTCAGCGGTTGCAACCTTAAGACCTGCATCTTCAGCAAGCTTCCATGACTTGCTTCCCTCGTATAGCCCGACGGTCACATCCATCCCTGATTCCTTTAAGTTAAGTGCATGAGCATGTCCCTGACTACCGTAACCTATTACAGCCACCTTTTTATCCTTCAAAACTTTCTGTTTACAGTCACTTTCGTAAAACATCTTTGCCATATCCTATTCCTCCTATCGATTGTATTCTGCAAGGTCCATAACATCCTGGAACCTTCTCATCTGCATGATAATGTTGTCCATTTCCATTTCGTTTGCTCCAAGGGTGATAACCAGTTTGGACATCGACGATGCTTCGTCTAGCTCCAGACTTAGCTTTTTAACCTCGCAGCCCCTTCTTTTCATAAGCCCTGTGATTCTCATCAGGGATTCCGGCCCGTTTCTTACCATAGCCTCCAGCGTCCTTGTCATCTCAACACATCCTCCTTTTGGAAATAAAAAATCCTCCGCCACTGACACACTATACGTGTATCAGGGACGAAGGATAACTCGCGGTACCACCCTGCTTTTCAACTATTTTACAATAAGCTGACTCTTCAGGTCCAAGGAAAATCCTTTAACCCTAGCCATGTAACGGTGGCACATCCTGTTATTACAGGATTCCCGGTCTCAGCTACTCTTTTCATTTCGCCTCGAAAGCTCTGGAGTGATCATCCCTGCACACTATGATTCCGACTCTCACCATTCGTCGGTTCTCTGTTATCAAAGCTTTTGCAGACTTGTCTCCGTCATCGCTACTTTATTTCGTTAAATTAAAGATAATTCTACTCTACAATTTCAATCTTGTCAACAACTATTTTCAGAAAATTTATTTTAGTTATTATTTTAATGGCGAGTAAGTCGTTTTATCGGACCGCTCGCGGCCGCTTGGCCAGGCATATGTCCTCAAAACGATTACTCGCCAATCACTGAAGTGCTGTTTTGTAATTTCATTATATAATTTTGTTAGTGCGTTTAAAATAGAAGATTCTTCGCTAAACACTCAGAATGACAGCTCTGATCGAGAAGTAGTTTGTCTTAATGAGCTCCTCGGTCCTGTCATCCTGAACGAAGTGAAGGATCTTGTCTTTGTTTCCATAATTGCCAATTTTTTCTACTATTCACTATTCACTCTTACTTATTCACTTAACTCAATTTGAAGCACATCTCTCAATAGCGAAGCTGCTGCACCTTTAACATTGGATGCACCACCTAAAATTGCCACATCTCCCAAAGTATCAGTTGAATAGAGAATTCCTTTATTCTTTCCGTTTACACCAAAGAATATATCATCTGAGTCTACTTCTTCTGGCTGCACAGTAACTGCATATCCATTTTCTATCTTTAGGAGCCTACCCATCAACTTAATCCTCTTTCCTTTATCTCTTGCAGATTGTACTATTTCTGGTGTAATATCGACTATACCTTTAACCTTTGCATCATCTGGCTTAATATCTGTCCCCATCAAAGCATTAGCAATAATAATCATCTTTGTCGCAGTATCCCAGCCCTCCACATCCATGGATGGATTTGTTTCTGCTATGCCTTCATGCTGTGCTCTTCTTAAAGCTTCATCATAGCTAATACTTTCTGTTTCCATTAGGTTCAAAATGTAATTAGTCGTACCGTTGAGAATTCCTCTAATCCCTGTTATTTTTGCTCCTAGAAGATCATACTGTCCACTGCTCACTGTAGGAAGTGCTCCTCCTGTTGTGCAACCTATTCCAAGACCTACGTTGTTTTTATCAGCTAAATCTTTAAGAGTTTTATAGCTTAGCAATACAGGTCCCTTGTTTGCAGTTACAACATTTATACCACGTTTAAGCGCAGCTTCTATGTGAGTTCTGGCAGGCTCTCCAGATTCCTTGTTAGTTGGAGTTGCCTCTATAAGAAAATCCAATTTTGTCATATTAAGTACTCTTTCAAAATCATTCCACTTAAATCCACCTTCAAAGCCTGACAAGTCTTTTACACTTTCAAGGTACTTAAGCAGACTTTCAATGTCCATCCCTTCATCAGAAACACAAGCCGAAGTACTGTTCATAAGAAGAACGACTTTCGGTTCTGCACCCATTTTTATTAGTTCACCCTTCTTCTCTTCCACGAGAGATAGGAAAGCCCTACCAACCCCACCTAATCCAATAATCCCAATCCTCAATAAAATCACTCCCTTAATGAACTGTTAATTACATTATACACATTAATTGAGCTTGAAGGCAAAAGAACCCGCGGGGACTGACCCCGCGGGACCCCGGGAGTTAAATTTTATGCATCGACACTATAACCATGTAAGTGTATAATATACATATTAATTGATAATTAGGAGATTCTGATGAAAAAATACATTCCACTTACCTTAGTATTAATTCTTGTTGTTCTAGCATATAAAAACAGATATTTATTAACTCTTGGATTTGATTATATCTCATGGAAATCCGCAGGAAATGAAATACATATAGAAGAGCCAGTTATTAGAAACCCTCTTGATGAAATAATGAGACAGCCTGCTCCAGTTGAAGAACAGCCTGTCATTCAAATTGTAAATAATACTGAAGATGAGTTAGAAGCTGTTGTCGATGAAAAGATAACCGATGAAACTATCAGTGCGACTCAGCCAAAAGTAGAAACTCACGATAAAGCTGCTGTTTCAACCGAGCCCGTAAAACAGTCATTTGAAGAGATTACTTCGTATTACAATGAAAAGTTGACCTACCTTGAACATGAATTCAGAGCTTCTTTAGAGCAACTGATTCAGTCAGCTCTGTCCGACTATAAATCAGAAGATTATAAAAAGAGTGAGTTAGCAAAAATATACCTCAAAAAAGGCGAAGACATGGAAAAAACTTCTGATGAGAAGTTCTATTCCATGCTAAAAGAATTCAAACATTCACTGTCAACTAATGGTTATGCAACCGACTTAGTAAAGGATGTTGACCGCTATTACACCGCTTTGAAAAAAGCTGAACGAGCAAAACTGGTGGATAAGGGAATGTCGATAGTCAATACAAGTAAAGATTAAACACTCCGTTGGTGATGCCCATAATTAGCAATCCAGCTATTAAATTACCGACAAATATTGCCGGAAAAGCTAACTTAAACCTCATATCTAGGAGTGATGCTATTATGCTTCCTGTCCATACACCTGTGCCTGGAAGAGGAATGGCAACAAACACTAAAAGCCCCCAAGCACCATATTTCTGCACCCTTCCAGATTTATTATAGGACGAATCCGTAAGATATTCTATAAATCTTCTTAGTGCTCTAGTTTTTCTCAAGTAGTTAAAGACAGGTCTGACGGTAAACAATATAAAAGGCATAGGAAACATGCTCCCCATAAAAGATAACAAAAATGCATGCCAAGGCGAAAGCCCCAAAGATATCCCTACTGGGATAGCACCTTTAAGCTCAATAACTGGTAGTGCGGCTGTCAGCATTACTGTAAATTCAATTGAGATAAAATCAAATAATTTTGTTAGCATATGTATAGCTCCTAGTAGCTATTTTTTTGTGATATATTCTATATTATATAGTATATGGGCCATTAATCCCATTATTGGTACTACTTTTTTTTAATTATTTATAAATAATTTAACAAGTGAAAACATTAAAGTGTTGCTAATTGACAGTAGATATTTATATTGATACAATATAAACATAGATAATAAAGGAGGGGTCAATGTAAATGGCAACACTAGAAGAGAAGAATTATGTAAGTGATCTAATTGAAAGGGCAAGAAGAGCTCAAGAAATTGCAGAGGGCTTCGATCAAGAGCGAGTAGACCATCTGGTTACTGCTATAGTATGGAATATTGTTAAGCCAGGAACAGTAGAAAAGATATCCGAATTTGCAGTAGAAGAAACACAAATGGGTAATTACGACTCCAAATATGCTAAACTTATGACCAAACTTAAAGGTGGTCTTAGGGATATGCAAGGTAAAAAGAGTATGGGTATTATCGAAAGAGACGAAGAAAAAGGTTTGTTCAAAATCGCAAAACCAATTGGTGTAATTGGAGCAATCGTTCCAACAACAAACCCAGAGGCTACTCCTGTACTTAAAGCTATTATGGCTATTAAGACAAGAAACGCAGTAATTTTGTCTCCTCACCCAAGAGCTAAAAAGACAAATGCTATGATAGTTAATATAATGAGAGATACGCTAAGAAAATACGATGCACCTGAAGATCTAGTAATTGCAATAGAAGAACCTTCTTTAGGAATTTCTCAAGAATTAATGAGTCAATGTGATTTAGTTCTTGCAACTGGTGGAGGCGCAATGGTTAAAGCAGCCTATTCATCAGGAACTCCTGCTTATGGAGTTGGTGTAGGAAATGCTGTAGTAGTAGTAGATGAAACTGCTGATCTAAAAGACGCTGCTAACAAGGTTATGAGGAGTAAAACATTTGACTTTGCAACAAGCTGTTCAGCTGAAAACTCCTTAGTAATTCAAGAAGGTATTTACGATGAATTTGTAGCAGATTTAGAAGCAGAAGGTGGATATCTATTAAACAGTGAAGACAAGGCAAAACTACAATCCAAGCTATGGATAAACGGAGCTATAAATGTGCAGATCGTAGCTCAATCATTAGAAAAAATTGCTGAAATCGCTGAAATCGAAGTACCTGAAGGAAAGAAATTCCTTATGGTAGAAGAAACTGGAATAGGAGCAGAGTTCCCATTCTCAGGGGAAAAGCTATCTATGATAGTAACAATGTTTAAATTTAATGAATTCCCAGAAGCAATTGATTTGGTAAATGAAATAACTGGCTATCAAGGTAAAGGTCACTCCTGTGGAATACACTCAACAAATGTTGAACGTATAGAAGAGTATGCACTTAAAACCTACACTAGCCGTGTAATGGTAAGACAACCTCAATGTTTAGCTAACAGTGGAGCTTGGACAAATGGTATGCCAATGACTTTAAGTTTAGGATGTGGAACTTGGGGTGGCAATATCTCTAACGAGAACATAAACTGGAAACACCTGCTTAACATTACATGGGTATCTTATCCTACACCAAATAATCAACCTTCAGACGAAGAATTATTTGGAGATGTTATGAACGAATAATAGAAGCCATTAATTAAAGCTTCCAGACATTATTTAAGGGATATCAAAAGTTTCGTTGAAACTTTCGATATCCCTTATTTATTTGTTACTATATGATTCTTTTACCAAAGAGCTTTGTAAAGATCCATTAACTCTTCTTTTGTTGGTGAATGTCTTGTGTTTTGTGGACTTCCACTGGCCAATGCATCATCTGACATCTTTGGAATTTGTTTGAAGAATTCATCTTTATCTATACCATATTCCGCTGGTGTCATAATATCTAATTTGCTTAAGAGTTCTTTTACGGCTGCTACAAATGCATCTGCTCCCTGCTCTTCTGTCATTCCATGTTCAAATACACCTATAGTTCTAGCCAGCTCTGCAAATCTTTCTACAGCACCTTCCTTGATGAAATCCAGGCACACTTCAAGTAACATAGCATTTGACAATCCATGAGGTACATGGAATAAAGCGCCTATTGGGCGGCTCATACCGTGTACGATAGTTACGGAAGCATTACTAAATGCAATCCCAGCTTCTAATGCAGCTAAAGACATTTCGTTTCTAGCTTTGATATTGCTGCCGTTTTCATATACTTCTTGCAGGTTGTTATATATTCTTTTTACAGCTGACAAAGCATAATTGTCAGTCAAAGAAAATGCTTTCCTGGAGGCATAAGCTTCCACTGCATGTGTTAGTGCATCAACGCCTGTTGCTGCAGTTACACCTTTTGGTGCACTTACAGTAAATACAGGGTCAACTATCGCAAGTTTAGCCATCAACTTAGGGTCACTTATCAGCATCTTAGTTCCAGTATCTAAATTGTTAATAATAGATACTTTTGTCGCTTCTGAACCGGTACCAGCAGTTGTTGGAATTGTAACCATAGGTGGAAGTTCTTTTTCGAGTTTCTTACCCATATACTCTTTAATGTTTCCACCATTTGCAATGACTGCTGCAGTTGCTTTCATTGCATCCATAGGGCTGCCGCCGCCAACGCCAATTAAGAAATCACAGTCTTTAGAATTGTAAACTTCGATGCTTGCTTCTACCATCAGGTGGTCTGGCTCACTATTCACACCTGAATAGATCTCATAACCGATGCCTATTTCGTCTAAAACTTTAGTAACTTTTTCTATGTTCCCTAGTTTTACCATCATGTCATCTGTTACGATTAATGCTTTTTTGCCAAGAGTTGTTAAGTACTCTTTACTCATTTCTAATGCATCTTCTCCAGCAACGATAAAATGTGGTATTGCAAATACGTTTGCCATAAAGCACCTCCTAAATATAATTGATTACATTAAATCCTTATTAAAGTAAAACTCAATTTCACTGTTTTCTATAAGGTTATCGATATAATCTTCCACAATGATCTTCAATCTACTAGCCTCTAATACACTATCGATGTCATCTTTTATTTCTTCGTAATCGGGCATATCACCAACCTTTTCCTTGTACTGCTCATACATCTGTATTTTTTGTTCTTCTGTGAAATTTATGAAATCATTCTCTTCAATAAATTGAGCTTCTATTTCTGACAACAATTTTGATACTTTTATCTGATTGCCCATTTTAATTCTAAAATCATCCAATGTAGTATTTAACTCTGAAAGCATCTCATAAAATGCATCTTCAGTTGGATATTGCGCTATTACCTCTCTAACCCTTTTATCTACTTCTTCATCAGAAACAGTTACACCTCTTTTATCTGCTTCCAGATTTAGAATTGTAGTATTAATAGTGCTGGTTACCAATGCACCCTGCATTGTAACCTGAACTTCTATATCTTCAACGTCTAAACCTAATTTTTTATACAGAGTTTTCATCTGTTCATATTCTGAAAGAAAATGATCTCTGGTAACCTTATACCCATTTATACTCATAACAACATCTGGTAAGTCTTCATCAAAAAGCAATTTTGTATAAGCATTTTTATCCTCAAGATCGGCCTTATCTTCAACCTCAGGCTTATCTTCAACTTCTTGTTTGGTTACAGGTTCAGTATCTACTGGATCGACTTCTTCCACTTTTGCTGTACATCCTGAAATCAACATAAAAATACTTAAAACAAATACCACTGTTATCCAGTATTTTCTTTTCACCGCTTTTACCCCCCATTATCTTTTGACGACAATTAATTATTGTTAACTGGCTTAATCTTCCGCAATGATAAATTAATCAGAAGATAGCTTATTGCAGCTAAAATTATTGCCTGGTTATAGCCTAAACTAATTGCGATTGTTATTGCAAGAACAGAACCAAGCACTGAACCAATAGAATTTATAGCCCACATCCATGGTATCATGTCGTCGTATCCTTGCTCGTGTAAGACACTTATTGTAAGTGGGAAAGGCATTCCCATTACCATACTTAATGGTAATAACGTTACAACAGAAAGTATCATACGACTTGAAAAATTGAATTGTAAAAAGTATTTGAACATAGTTGGGACTATAATAAAGTTGCATAGCAGCAAAATTATTATAATCAAAACAGTTGAGATAGATATCAATTTTACTGTATTTCTCTTTTTGTTTCTTATTGTATGGGCGATAAAGCTTCCTATCCCTGAACCTACTAGTACGGTAAACAGTATTACAGTCAAAGCAGATACTGGCTTACCAAGAAAGAATACAAATTTTTGAATCAGTGATATTTCAATGAGCATATATCCTATACCTAACAAACTAAATATTACAATAAACTTGATTTTTTCCAACACACTATATGTTTTTATTGCTGGAAAACCTTTTTTCTTCTTTTTACTATCATTTCCTAACGACAGAAAAACTGAAGTCATGCTGGCCATAAATATCAAGGTAAATATAAACACTGATGATATTGTTTTAGGAACTCCATAAGTTAACTTATAGAAAAATGGATTGTTATCAGAAACTGGCCTTACATCATACCCCATATCTTTTACCATGTTAGTCAGTGTTTCAATATCTACCTGACCATCTTCTATCATCAAGAACAGAGGATTTACATTTCTCTTCTCATTTTCTAATTTTGGGAAAAAAGATGTTGATGGATTATGACCATATTTGTTTATCGAATCATCAAAGATTCTGTCAATATCACCCTTATCAAAGACGCCATTTCTTAAAACAAAAACTGGGTTAGGGCTTGATCCAAGGATGTATACATAATCCATTGCCTCTTTTATATTAATTCCTCTATTTTCAAACACCGTCAAAGTCAAAGTTAATAGCCTTAAAATTTCAACATCATCGTTAGCAACAACTATTAAATGGCCGTTTTCGTTAATGCCATTTAGGTACTCACTAATAGAATCCGTTGTAAATAAATAGTTTTCAGTTAAAGCATAACCTTCAGCACTTCTGCTTGTATTTGTTCGAGGAAGTGTTAACATGATTAAATCGAACTTATCAGTTACATTACTTCTTAAAAAGCTTCTACCCTCATCAACAACAACATTTATATTCTTAAAATCAGAATATATACCCCCATTATACGATGAATACTTATTGACCAAGTTCACTAAGTCTGGGTTTACTTCGATAGCTGTTATTTCCTTAACCCCACCTAAAAGGGCTAATATAACATCTCGGCCGCCTCCTGGTCCAATGATTAAAGCACTGTCTTTTTCTGAATCGTTGAGTTGTTCAATTGGAAAATAACCTGGAAACTCCTTTAACCCTAAAACTTCTTCATTGGGGTTATCGATATTCCCATTAAACTTATACATAGGAGTGCCTGCTGTTCCGTCTAAATAAATATCCATGTGTTCATGTATATCTTCGTATTGCACCAAATCAGTTCTTCCAAATGCACTATGTACTGTTTCTTCAATTTTCCCATTAAAAATATGCAACGAATCATAAATTTCTTTTTCGTCGCTCCTTCCAATTGGAACCTGAATCCAGCCTCCTATTACATTGTTCAGAAGCAAAGCTCCTATAATCAGCATAACTATTAATGGAATGAATCGTGATTTTTCTACTTTGCCAAGTAGTACGAATACAATAGATATAATAGAAATTAAAATGGAGAATAAAAAAATACTTTTAATATCACCTAAATTATTAAGTGAAAAAAATACTAACACACAACCTAATGCAGCACCTGTTAAATCGAAAAAATACAATTTCCCACTTGCCAATGGGAATCTTTTAAAAAGACTAGACAATAGCATACCCCCAAAAAAGAAGGGGGCGCTAAAAAACATTGCAAAAAGTAAAAAGAATTCTATAGTTATCTTGCTAATTTGTATCGCAATCAACATGGATGCTATCATTGACATTGATATCAGGCTCAGCTGAACCACAATATTATCGAATATGTAGTTTGTATTGAAAGTTTTCTTTCGTTCCCCTAAGTAATGAACTGCGAATCCACCAATCCCAGATCCTATCATCGCTATAGATGTTACTCCATAGACATGATGATAGGACAACATGATCGATAGAAGCCGCGTCAATATAACTTGGAAAGCCATTAGTCCCATGGAGACAACTGTTATCGTGATAAAAACAATTGCAGATAAGTTGTGTCCAGATGCATTTGTATTTTCTTTCGTAAGCATATTCTGATTTCAGCCCCTCAATCAATAAGTCAATCTATTTTCGCAACTAGAATAATTTGTGTTTAACAATGCTATTAATAACTTAACTATTGTCTTTTCCTTTAATTTAAGTTTATTAATGTAGTACTGACGGCAGCCAGGTAACAATTGATGGAACAAATGTTATTAAAATTAAACCTAGCAACTGCAACCCAATGAAGGGAATTACACCCTTGTATATATGCTTGAGCGTAACACCCTCTGGCTTTGTTGCATTCATATAGAACAGAGCATACCCAAAGGGAGGTGTACTAAATGACATCTGTAAGTTAACAGCAATCATAATTACGAACCATAGTGGGTCAAATCCAAGCATACTTGCTACAGGCAAGAATATTGGGAAGGTAATGTAAATTATACCTATCCAGTCAATAAAGAAGCCCATTATAAATATGATAAACATCATTACAAAGAATACTGCAAATCTTCCATAGTCTGAGAAGCTAAGTATAAACTGAGTTACAACATCTCCGCCTTTAAGTCTTAAGAACGCAGCTGTAAAGATTGTTGCACCAAACATAGTTCCCATAACCATACTTGTAGTTTGTACGGATCTTATAAGTATATTTGTTAAAACTTTGAAATTAAAGCGTCCATATACAACCATCATTAAGAATGCTATAAAACATCCTAAGCCTGCAGCCTCGGTCGGTGTAGCAATTCCGCCCCAGATACTTCCTAAAACTCCCAGAATTAATATCATTGGTGGCAAGAAGCTCTTTAAGAACATCTTCGTCTTTTCAGCTTTTGTTACTTTACCTAATTCTTCTTCTGTTAGTGCAGGAGCCTTTTCAGGATAACGATGAGCAACATAAATTACGTAACCTAAGTACAGTGCTGATAGTAGAAGTCCTGGGAAAAATGCTCCAGCAAACAATCCTCCTACTGATTGACCAGATTGGTCAGCCATCATAACGAGCATTATACTTGGTGGAATTAGTATACCGAGCGATCCACCAGCGCATATTAGCCCTGTAGACAGCGATTTATCATAACCTCTTTGCATTAAGATAGGCATTGAAATTAAAGAAATACCTACAACTGCTGCTCCGATAATACCTGTAGATGCAGCAAAGATAACACTCAAAATAATAATTGTTATTGCCAGACCACCTTTTGCTTTTCCTAACATGTGCAAAATAGCATTAAATAAGTCCTCTGCTATCCCCGACCTGTCTAGGAAGTTGGCCATTATAACAAATAGCGGTATAGCTACTAGTACCGTACTGCTTGACTGGTCAAAAACTCTTCCAACAAAAATAATAGTGCCTTGTATCCCGTATGTTAAAAGTGTAAGAATAATACCTATACCAGTCAATAAAAATGCAATTGGAAAACCAGTCATAGATAATAGCACTAGTCCACCAAACATAATGATAACGACTGCAAGTGGCGCTATACTAATCATAGCGATCTCCTCCTCATGTGATATATGTGATAAAGTGATGTGTTTTATATTTACCTATTCTCAATTTCTAAGTGTTTATTTCTAGCTTTGGATTGCATTTTTTCATTTGTCGCTAAAAAATAAATACTCTTTAATAGCTCTGAAATAGCAGCTATAGTCAGTAATGCAAAACCTATAGGAATTAGTGCTTTAATTGGATATATAGGTGCATTAAAAGCACTAGGTGTTCTTTCAAGAGATGCCCATGACATACTTGCAGTTAAATAACTGTTCATAAACATGACTATTGAAGTAGGCAAAAGTAAAACAACAATACCCAATATATGGATAATAGCCTTGAGTTTCTCACTAAATTTTTCAGTAAATACGTCAATTGTTGCATGTCCGCCTATTATAAAGGTATAACCCAGAGCTAAAACTGCTATAGGAACAAAACTAAATCGGGTCATTTCTAATGACCAAATAGTCGGTTTCCCAAAAAGTCTTCTAACTATAACCTCGTATACTGATAAACCAACTAATGGAATAAATAATATCGATACTAGTACTGCAACTTTAATATTGATAAAATCTGCTACATCGACAATAAATTGTATAACTTTTTTCATCGCAGAAACCTCCAATGTTCTTTTGTTACTGTAAGAGGAAACCAGGTTTTCTCTGGTTTCCCCTTAAGTTTTATGACTTAATTAATTAATCTAGGTTTGGGTTTCCTTTGTATGGTGTACCTGGTTCCCAATGAACCCCTGCTTGTGCTCTAGCTAGTGCACCTTCTGCAGCAGCTATAACGTCATCATAAACGCCGTGATCTTTAGCGATTTGCTCTAATTGCTTGTAAACATCCTCTAAACCTTCTGGGTTTCTTCCGTGGCTAAATGGCTTTTGAGTTTGACGCCATTCTGAATAGTCGTGAAGGAATTTAACTTGTGAGAAAGCAATTCTTGCATGATTTGGATTCTCTTTTGCGTCTTTAAGCAATAAGTTCCATGAAGCTTTTTGTACTTGGCTTAAAGCGTCGTCACTTAGTCTTGAAATCTGGACTCCAGCTTCAGTAAATTTATTTTGGTAAATTCCACTTGTATATTCGAAATATGTCCATGACCACATCATAGTTGACATTGCTGATTCCTTGAAGATGTATTTAACATTGTCAGGAAGCTTGTCATATGCATCTTTGTTTATCATAACTCCGGATACTGGACCAGGTTGGTGCCAACCAGGAGTTACATTATATTTAGATATCTCTTGGAATCCCATACTCCAGTCACACTCTGGAACTGAGAATTCTGCTCCATCTATGACTCCTCTGTCAACTGATAGATAGATATCAGCACCTGGTAAGTGAACTGCACTCGCACCTAAGTCTTCTAATATTAATGACTGAGTACGTCCGCACTGTCTCAATTGTAGTCCTGCGTAGTCTTCCAATTCTTTTATTGGAACGTTAGTACGCTGACCAGACTCAACAGCTGTAACACTGTGTGGATAGAATACGATATTGTAGTCTGCGTATAAGTCTTGTGCAAGTTCGAAACCGCCTGCTTGCCAGAACCATATCATATAGTCATTGTGAGTTAATACCATTGGTGTTGATGTAATAAGTCCGAAGGCGGTATCTCTACCCTCCCAATAACTTGGCCAGTCTGTACCCATTTGTATTGACCCTGTTCTTACAGCATCGAACAATTCATCAGACGTAGTTACCAATGAACCACCTTCATTGTAGTCTATGTATAATTGTCCTAATGCAAGTCTATTAACTTGGTTAACAAAATATTTGTCAGGTCTCCAAAGAGTAATAGAAGGAGCCCAAATGGATTGCATTGTCCACTTCGTTTTAGCATCATTAAAAGTTAATGACTCTCTGTCTCCAACAGGACCTGCATCTCCAGGAGCTGCTGTTTGGCTTGAGCAAGCTGTGATAGTAAGTAAAGATATGATGAGAATTAAACTCATTAATAAATACTTTTTGCTCTTTAACATATAATCTTCCCCCTTACATTATTGTTTTTTAATAAAAGAGTAACTATAATCACCGCTTATACTACTTTTCATTTAGACTTCCAACCAAAACTGAAAAACAATCTCTTTTATTAGTGGATCTTTAAAATCCTTTCATGAGAAACGCATTTATGAGTGCTACGCTAATGTTCTAACGTATGATGAACAGAGACCCCCCTTCCACTATTAAATATTCTATGCTTCTCTCAGGTAGATTATAACAAAGGCTTATACTATTTGCAATAAACTAAACCTTTACCAGTTTTGTGGATAAACCCTTTAGTGTGTTACTTCACGTTCTTAAGGAATGTATTGACTTCGTTGTCCATACGTCCATCTTCAACATATCCCTTTAAATTATTTAGAGTAACGCTAGCAATAGCGTACAAGGATTCCTCTGTAAAAAAGGCTTGATGTCCCGTTTGAATGACTTTATGGAATGACATAAGTCTTTGTAATAACCTATCTTTGTTTATGACTTCTGATTTATCTTCAAAGAAATAAGCACTTTCGTTTTCGTATACATCTAGTCCTACTCCACCAAACTTATCCTCTTCTAGAGCCTTAATCAGATCTTCTGTATTTACTAATCCGCCCCTTGCTGTGTTGATTAGAATAACTCCGTCTTTCATCTTTGAAATACTCTCAGTATTAATCATATACTTAGTTTCTGGAGTTAATGGCGTGTGCAGAGATATTACATCTGATTCGGCAAGCAATTGGTCAAGTTCGACATAGTTGATGTCACTTTTTAGATCTGGGTACACATCATAAGCAATGACATTCATACCAAAACCTTTAAATATCTGGATTGCAACTTTACCGATTTTCCCAGTACCTACAACTCCCACTGTTTTCCCATTTAAAACACTGCCCAACAGTCCATCTATATCAAAATCAAATTCTTTTGTACGATTGTAACCCAAATGTACTCTACGATTAACTGTTAATAATAGCGCTACTGCAAATTCGGCAACAGCTTCTGGTGAGTATGCAGGAACTCTGAAAACTGGAATGCCAAGTTCGTCTGCCTTACCTAAATCTACACTGTCAAATCCCGCACTTCTTAACAACATAGCTTTAATCCCAAAATCTTTTAATGTCTGAACTACATCAGCATTAACGTCATCGTTTACAAAGCTGCAAGTTGCATCATACCCTTTTGCTAACTCGACTGTTTCTGTGCATAGTCTTTCTTCGAAATAGTCAATTTTATATCCCATTTCTTCAGACAGTACACTAAAATACTTTTTGTCATAAGGTTTTGTGCTAAAAAAAGCAACTTTCAATTTTGACTCCCCCCTAGTTCATTTTTTTTAATATTTTGATAATTATATCATAATATTTATCACTAAGCAAACAACTTTACACAATTTACTTTATTACTTTATAACATTAATTATCCCTTAAAACCTCTAATTTCTCAGCTCTCTGAACAGTTTTCTATCTGAATAGACCAATGTGTTCCTAAAGCTTAACACAATTTCAAGAAGCTTATGAAGGTCTGTAAGATACTCTAAAAGAGCAGCTTTGTACCTGAATCCATCTGTGCTATTCTCGCAAAACTCTTTTGAATAACTTTTAATAAATGATTTTAGGAATTCTGCATCATTCGTTTTTAATTCATTCTGTTTAAGTACACTTATGACATTTTCTGTGTACTCAGCTGCAATTTTTGACTCAGTTTCGCTGCTGATGAATATTTTCATGTGCCTGTCCATGTTGTTCAAAATATCAAGATGATCAGATTCCATCTGGAGATATCTAATGTAAAACTCCATTCCCATATTGTAGTTGTCTCCGTAATCTCTCATAACTCTGCTTGTAGCCAGCTTAATCCTATCATTTAGCTCAATCAGCATATCATAAGTCTTCTTGTCACTTTTTCCTTTTGCAAAAATATCTGCCATGTTTTGAATAATATCAAATTTAAGTCGCTTAATCATAACTAAATCAGCCCTGATATGCCTTTCAATGCCAGGGATATATAGATTTAATACAAGAGCTATAGAAGCCCCTATAACCATCTGAGCAAACTCATTTAAAAGCGCAGGAAAAGCTACGGAATGAGATGCTAATAGATGACTGACAAGAACAGAACTAGGTACGAGACCTTCATTAAGCTTTAATCTTACGACAATTGGAATGAACAATAAAAGATACATTCCAAAGGCAGCGGCATTAAAACCAACGATTGAAAACACTGCCCAAGCTATCATTAGAGCAATTAGAGTTGAAAGAATTCTAACTCCTGCCAGGTTCAGCGACTTTCTCTTCGTGTTCTGCAGGCTTAATATTACTACAATTGCAGTATTAACGCCATAGTCTAATCCAAAAATCTGCGCAACAAAAATTGCTACAGCAGCGCCAATAGCAGTTTTAAGTGTTCTCATTCCTATGTATCTTGTTATCATTCTCAATTTTAGTTTCCCCTTATTAACCCGCGGGGTCAGTACCCACGGGTCATTCGCACAGTAAAACATTACATGGTTATAATATACCATTTTTTGTGTGAAATTGTAATTATAAATATTTAATTAAATGAATTTTTAAACCCGTGGGACTGATCCCGAGGGTTATTTTGAAAGACGATAATACAACGTAAAATTTTGCGTCGCATTATCGTCTTAATTATACTACGTATTTTTTTATTGATACCCTTCATTTATATGTGATACTAAAGTACAATAATTCAATCCCATGGTAATAACCTCAGAGAAATCCCTACGGGAATAGCACCTTTAAGTTCAATCCCCGGTAATGCAGCAGTCAGCATCACTGTAGACTAAATTGAAATAAACTCAATAAGTTTAGTTGCCACATGTATTGGTTCTTAGTTGCTATTTGTTATTCTGGCTCTTCTTATAACTATTGATGCTTTCTATATGAGCTGTTTTTGTAATTTCATCTACAATAGCATACTTGACAAGTTTGAAATACAACTGGTTTACCTCATCAATCGTAAGTTTATCAGGAGAGTCCTCAACAACCTCCTGAATTGTCCTAAGCAGAGCATTTCTCTTCAAAACCTTAACACTGGCAGATGCAACATTCATCTTCTTGAATTCACATCGTTCGCTAAATACAATATATGATTTAAATAAAGTAATGTCATCTAATTTTAAGACAGCTTTAAGTGCTTCAATATGCCCTCTGTTCTGTATTATTGGATTGAAGAATCTATTTTTTTGACCACCTTTAAGAGTTTGCATCCAATAGCTGCTATTTTCATCTCCAAATATCCAACCACTATAATTTTTAGATTCAAATACATATATTCCAGTCTGTGTCAACATAACCAAATCAATCTCAGTAGTAGATCCATCTTTCTTGGGGATATATAAGTTAGTCATTAGCCTTTTATAGAATGAAAGCTCTTCAAGATATGAAAATGTTAGAAACTCACCATAGATTCCTTTATCCAGTATGGTTTTTAAAAAAGTGTTTTTACTCACTACCTGATAACTTGATTGTCTATAATTTTGATATATTGGCAGTATTTTTATACCAATGAAACCAAGTAGTATTATTAGGATTAATTCCATATAGTTCACACTCCTTAGCTGTTACTTATTAACTTGTCTTCATTCTTTTTTTTGTAGCCTCTCCAAAACAGTATTAGTCAACACCGGACGACCGCAGGTCGACCCTACAACAGGAATGGCACAAAATGGCCATTGCACGAGGGAAAAATGGCCCGAGGGGACTGACCCCGAGGGTTGTTATATCGCATTTTCTTCTATAATTTTGTCAAGCACTCCTCTTATCTTTTGGAAATCAACAAAAGTGATTAGCTCCCAGATAATTCGGTCTATTCTTTTTTTGAACAAATCTTTACTTAATACAGAGAATTCACCGAAACTAGTTTCTAATATTGAACGTACTTCTCTATTAAGTATTCCTCGTCCAGGACCTTTAATATGTTCAAATTTTAGTTTTCCTATAAATTCATGAATTTCTTTAAAACGTACTATTCTCAGGTCGTCTGCAAAAATATAATCTATTAATAATTCAAGTTGATATCCCACGATTGCCCATTCAGCTTTATCTCGATTGACGGATCTTCTTAAGTATAATGCTTGAAAATCATTTGCTCTTTGAAGAAACTCGTCGTCACTTTCAATATTTTTCAATCTGCCAATCAATGCTGTCATATCTTCTAAAAGCAAGTCCAAATTATATGACAAATTGTGAATCTGACATTCGACACGTGCTACTTTCTCGTAGTTTTCTTTGATTTGCTGTTTATTTTTTAATACCCGATCAAAATTTGATACAAATAATGTAATGACATCATAGATTTGTTTCACTTGTTCATCAGATCTATCGTCAGAAATCCCTATTGTTTTAGGACCAAGTGTAGTTAATTTATCGCCAAATAATTCTTCAAATGCCAAGATATTAAATTCTTTCTCAGTTTCTAACGCAAATAGCTCTGGCTGTTTTATCTTATTTATTTCATACTTATCTTTCGAAAAAATAAATTCTATTTTTACTTCCTGTTTACCTCTAGTTGAATACAATTCTTGTTCATTACATATACTTGGAACTGTCATATAATATGTATACAAAGTATCTAATCTGAGTTTGGGGTTTTTTGGAGTATATATTCTAAACTTATAGTAATCTTCGACTCCATCAAATTCATTTTCAATTTCAGAAATAATACCATGTACCTCGCCACTGCTTGCCAAACATATCATATCTATATCTATACTTGTTCTTTGAGATGTTACAGGAATATAAAACTGAGTCGCAGCTCCACCCTTCAAAATAATTTTGTCACCTAATTTATTTTGTAATTGTAGGAACATTTCCAGATCCCATAGGAAAAGTTCAAATTTAGACAAAGAGTTAAAACCACCATTAGCCATGCACTCTTCAATCTTACTTCTTAAGAAAACCTCTTTTTCTAGAATTATATTATCCTTGTTTATTAACTCCATTTTGCCTCCTTAATCTGATATCTCATAAACTCTATAGTTTTCTTCGATGCTTTGTTCATTTCAATAATCCAGTTTATCTCTACAGAGATTCCTCTATCTTTTGCTGCCGCTTTCATTTTTGTTATTGTAATAGAATTGTTTCTTTGCAAGCTTTGATATATTCGAGATAATTCAGGCACAGGAACTCCATACTCCATTCTTGTAACTGCATAATACAAGTCGATGAAGCCTTTTTCTTTCTGGGATATATTGTCCGTTGCTAAAGAGAAATCTTTGCCTCTCAACAAAATTACATCTACTTTCTCTCTTAGGATTGTTTTTCTCAGAATATCACGATCTTTTTCTGTAATAACAATCATGTCCTTCGCATTCAACACTTCTTGAATTTCCTTAGTGCCAGATTCCTCTATAACTATGAGTACCGGGTAATTCTCAGGCATGTGCAGGATTTCTCCTATCAACGAGTCTAGCCCTGTGATGTAAAAATCATATCCATACTCTGTTAAAATGTCATAAATTTCTTTAGATTTTCTTTGCAGATACTCGTATCCGACAGACACATTATCCTCATTATTTCTATTCAGAGAATAAATTCCATGCCCAGTTCTATAAAGCTTCCCTTGTTGAACTAGTGAATATAGCCTCCATGAAATTGTCTTCCTATTCATTTCTGGAAATAAGGAATATATCATTTTAAGACTCAATTCATTATTATTCATATATTTTGAAAGCTCACTATGAAACTTCTCTTCTACTGTCATATTCTCTTTATTCATATCATCACCTCTTCAAAACATTTCTAACAAAACTTTGTTTTGATGTTTATGTTTTGATTATATCAAAACTTTTATTCCAAATCAATATTTTGGTTAAAATGTTTTGATATAATAGCTTCTTAATAAATAGCATATTAAATAAGAAAAAGACTTTCATGCTCAACTTCTCACGAACTTGTGCTTAAAAGTCAAATCAATCTAACGCCTTTTTCAAAACTTTATTATCAAAACTTAGTTTTGTATATTCTACTTTGAAACCGATAAGCAGTGCGTTATCGATAATAAGCTAATCCCAGAAAAACACAGGTCAAGCCTACGGCAAAAAGGTGGCAAAAGCCCTGGGGACTGACCCCACAGGTTAATGCCAACAATTACCAATCACCACTGTCTTGTAATACTCTTTTTAAAAATAAATGAATTGAAAAATCTGGATTATCGTAAACAATGTATTCTTTATTACCAATAATATCACAATCCTCTTTTGCTTTTCTTATGTTTTCAGCCCTAATAATAGCATTTTTCACATCTTCTAAAGTAATCGCCTTTAAAATTGCTTTCATATCTTTTTTGCTTTTTATGCTATCTGAAAGAATATTAAAAATCCGTTTTACATCAGCAATATATGCATCATTAGTTCTATGAGTTTTTCTGAAATCTTCTTTATGCAAAATCAACCATAAATCAAAATTTATATTACTGTAGGCATGATAAAATCTCTTTTTTTCTGCTTTTCTAGATTTTTGAAATATTTTATCTTCTTTATTACATTGCTCGATATTTCCTAGAAATTCCTTTTCTTTAAAATCATAATCAAATACACCTACATAATCATATTCTTTATATGATTTTTTATACTTACTGATATTTCCTACTACACATTCAAAGGTAACAGTCTTTTGCCTAGACTGATTTAACAGAGAACTCAAATGCGATAGGTACATCTTTTCCTGCTGACCTTCACAAATGCAAAAATACTTTCTTCTATACATTTTCATTTTCGTGACCTTCTTCACCAAATAAAATGGTTGAAAAATCTATAAAAGGCAGAGCTCCATAATTACCTTTAAAGTAATTAATCAAATAATTATGGTCATTTCTTACTTCTTCCGAACCAAAATCTGCCAATGAATATATAAAACTCTTGTACGTTTGTGGTTCTTTCTCTATGAACCTAATTTGATCTCTTCTAAACATTTTATTATTCAGATAAATTGGATTGTGTGTTGTAAAAATTAACTGAGCTCCATTTGTATTAATATCAGCGTTATTAAATAGTTCTATTATCCCCTTAATAAGCTCAGGATGAATAGACGAATCAAATTCATCTAAAACAAATACACCGCCAGATTCAAATGTATCTGTAAAAGGGATTGCAAAATCTAATAATTTTTGAGTCCCCCTGGATTCCATCAATACAGCAGGTACAGCTACTAATTTACTGTCCTTTTCATAGAAGGATACAAGCTGCAGATTAGTACCTTTATCTGACTGATTATCTTTAGATTTAGGAAGAAAAGCAATTTTTTGAGGCCCAAAATCTGCATTTTTAACAAATCCATCTAAGAAATCATTCCAAACCAAATAATCGTCTTTATCTGTAGATTTATCAAAATACGATATTTCCGCTCGTCTCAGTGAAAAGTCACTAACAACTATTAATTTATTCTTAAAGAAATCAAGAATGATTTCAGCCAGCTCATTACTTATAATGTTCTTAAATCCTCTTGACAAAAATAACTCTGCAACATCCAAATTCTGATTTAATTTCTTTTCAAATTCGTCTAATAGCTGTTCCTGGAACTTCATTTCTCTTAAAGCTTTTTTGTTCCTGGAAATCTTAACTTTGTTATTACTTCTATTAAATAGCTCTATTGATTTCCCTTTAGAATCAAACAATTCTAGGGATTCAAAAACTATCTCTCTATTTGCCTTTCTTAGGCTTTCAACCAAAATTCCCAGTGAATAAAGCAAATGTTTTCCATTATGAATAAACTCAATAGAAAACTCCATGGGCTGTTTTTCGTTCTGATGAATAAAAGGATACAGTTCTAAATTATTTAAAATAGGTGAGCCCGCTACTAACGAACCGCTAAGCACAATCTCTTGTAATACTTCTAGGGACATAATTATATTTGATTTTCCACTTGCATTTGCTCCATAAATTACAACAGAAGGCAAAATTCTTAGATTGTTTTTCCTTATTAAATTCTCGTTAAATGTACGCTGGCTGCTTGCCACCATACCTAATTCAGTTTCATCACAAAACGACCTAAAATTTTTAAATTTATAATTGACTAACACCCTTCTCACCCCATTCTGGATACATAATAACTTTGTATATTTATTATACCCATTTAAAATTACAAAAGCAATAATTTGAGATAATTTCTCAAATTATTGCTTTTATGTTAATATATTCTTCTTTAGTCAACACCGGACGACCACAGGTCGACCCTACAACAAGAATGGCATGAAATAGCAATCTCCCGAGATGACTGTGAACTGCCTCGGTTAATTAGCAATGATATAGAACAAGCGGTTTATCAAATTGCTTTGAAATAACAAAATAGCTAAGACGCTATATAACTATCAATTGCGGACTTAATTCCCTCAACATCAAAGCTCCCACTTTCATCAACTACAAAAATCCGCAAAATCTTTGTTTTATAATTATATAGTTTGTTGATTATTGACAATTCATCCGAAGCTAAAAACGAAACTTCTCCATTTGCATCCCTCATTTTAATAGCTTCAATAAGAGCTTCATCATCTTTCTCTACAAATACTGTGTTTATTGAATCAAGTCTTGGAATTTTCTCAATTTCAATGGGGAAAATATAATAACCCCAATTAAAATCACTAGCTCCAATTAGTTCTTGGATTTTACTTGGATTTCTTATCAGTTCTCTTGTCAAAACATTTAATTTATTGGGTTCTTCGCCTTCATACAAAGCCTTTATTTCATAAACTGTTTTAGGTCTAATACGGTTGATGAAACATTTATATAAAAGGTTGAATTCTTTATCGTCCCCTTTACTATACTCATGTAAAGAATGATAAAGCATATTATCATTAAAATGGATAAAATCCATTGAATCAATTTTCTCTAAAATTTCATCATAACTATTCATTTTAAGCCTTTGTTTTTGGATTAATTTAAGAAACATTAGTTTTAAGATGCTCTCAAATGCTAAGCTGGTTTTATGCCCAACGACTTGTGAATATAGAAAATATCTTGACATTAAAAAATGTTCTAAAACATGCTGTCCCTTTTTATTCCAAACTACAATATTCTTCTGTGAATCCCAAATTTGATAATCAATATGAATATCTAACAATCTTATCAGATATTCATAATCTACTAGTCCGTATCTGACACCTGTTTGAAAAGAATCTCTTAAAAGATAATCTAATCTATCGGCATCTAAGCTTGAATGCATTAACTGTGAATAAACAGGATTCTTTGGCCAAATTTTCCCTGTAATTGTCGCAGCTATTATCCTCGCATCCAAACCATATTTATCAAATATACAATTTAACTCTTTATTATTCTCAATAATATACTTACCCAATTTTTCATGATGAGCTGGTTTTGCCTTGCTACTATAACTACTTATCTGGCTCAATGTGAATTCATTTTTTTCGTCATTATCAATATCAATAAATGATTCTGCTCTTTTATGGTCGCTATGAAAATTAAAAACAGCCTCACCTAAATGAGACAAAGGATAATGTCCTATATCATGCAATAGTGCTGCAACTCTCAAATAAACAACGTCTAACTCTTCAATCTTCCCGTCTTTTACTAACTTATCTGCCATTCGTCCCATTATATACATAACACCTAATGAATGTGCAAACCTAGAGTGTTCTGCAGTAGGAAATACATAATTAACATGCGCTAATTGCTTCAAATTTCGTAATCTTTGAAATATTGATGTGCTTATTATCTCCATTTCTAATGTAGAAAGCGCAATTCCGCCATATAGTGGATCATTAATATACTTTCTTCCAAAATCTAAGGTTTCATTTTTTAGATTATTGTCCATACTCTTCCACCTTATCACGGATTAGATTAATTTCTGTTAAAACATTTATTGCTTCCCTACAGTGTTCGTCAGTAAATTGTGGTTTCTCTCTTCTAATGATTTCTATTAATTCTTTTATTTTTATGTCGCCTTCAACATTCCACAAAAATGGATTTTCGTATATATACTTGATTGAAGCTAATAGTTCAAACCAAGAATCAAGGCCTAAATCGTAAGGCTTTTTGTCCGAAAGAGAATTTATTTTTTGTATTATTTCTTCAATATTTTCTGTTAACTTATAACTACGGAACTCATCAGTGCTTTGTTGTAAATACTCCAATTTATCGTATACAAACGTAGTCAAACTTGGAGAGTAAGGTCCCTTCAAATACCAATTGTACCTATATCCTAAGTCAGCTCCCATTTCCTGAAACAAATAAATTTTTTTCTGCAAGATTATACGGTCACTTAATGAATCCTTGGAATATATTTCGAGATTTTGAAAAACCAAGCCATTAACAATATCCAGTCTATCCATTATCGTATCCCCCTTTATTCTCATTATACCCTAAGAATACTTCTTTTGCACTTTCTAAACTCTGCTACTAATATTAAGTTGAAATATCTATTTTTAATAATTACAAAAAAATCTGACTACAAATCGACTTACTAGTAAAAAAATAAATAATTAGTTTGTTAAAGAGTCTATTTTTTAAGAATGAGTAATTATATGTCTGAAAAATAAAAGACTTCTGAGATTATATAAATAGACTAGTTTATTAAACTAGTTAGGCTTGCTAATCTTGGGAAATCCATGAATATTAGTACACAGTGGATATTAACTAAATTTATGTAATTATCAAAATAATACATAGTCCCAAAAAGTTGCTTCCTAATCAATGAAAATAATTTATTCGATTTCCGTTTGAAGAACAAATAATCATTATCAAATATTTGCTAGAGAGTTTCAGAGCTTTTTTATGATGTAAATCAAATTGTATCAATTCTTTTTGCAAAGGCTTTCTGGCTTAAATAAGTTTTACTAAATATTATTATAAATCAAATCTAAATAAAACATTCTATTCTTTTAAATAGGTTCAGACATATATAGCCATATTTTTCTATCTAGTTCATATTTGCTCATGCCCAATAATTTGGATGCTTTACCATAAATTAAACTTGCCTCAGAATATGTTAGATTAAATATTCCAGCTAACTCTAAAAATGCAAATAAGTGACGATCTATAGCAATAGATTGTTTCCCAGAAAGCATTTTAAGATAGTCTATAGTTTTCGGTCCAATACCGCTAATACTTCTTATCTGGTTTGTATTTCTTTCAATATCCAACCATGCAGCTAGATGATTTTCATTTTCAATACCATTATTAAATAATGTCCAGCTTAAATCGATAATACACTTCAACTTTTTCTCATTTCTCCAGGCTATAAGCTCAGTAAGAGGAACAACCTCCATTAATATAAGAAAGTCACAAGTTGTTCGATAATCTCCATATTTTGTCAAAAGATTTAGAACACGAGGATAGACCACATTACGATAATTTAGTCCTGCTTGTAATATCGAATCTGTTATTGTTGCTCCCATATGATAATAAGGAGTTCTTTGAGTAATAGGTTGAAACTTTTTTTGGCGAATAAAATTTGCAAGTTGTTCTGATAAATTTGATAAATCCGTTTCTAACACAGTTTATCTCTCCTTCATTAAAGCATTTATAGCATCAATTCTATCTACACAATTAGGACATGCACCACAAGGATTCTGTGAATTTACTTGACAAGAGTACGTTTCAGCTATTGGAGCTCCGAGCTTTAATCCTAATTTTGCTACATCTGTTTTTGACATCTCTCTGTATGGCATATTAATCTTAACTGACCCATAGTATTCCAGCAATATTTCAAGCTTTGTGAAAAATTCCATTGAACAATCTATTTCTTTAGCATGATTACTATTTATGAATGCAGAATATACATTTTTTGCGCCTATAGATTGTGCGTAAGCAGAAGCAATTGATAAAAACAATAAATTTCTATAAGGTAGATACAAATCATCTGCCACAATATTATCAGACCATAGATTCGCCTCCAAAATCATCCTCGAATTAGATTCTTTATAGACATCACCTATTTTAATAACTCTTAGATTTTCTTTATACAAATTTGGAATTACTTTTCTTAATGTCACTAATTCTTTTTCAGCGCAATGCTGGCCATAATCTAAAAACAACAAAATAATTCGCTCACCTTTTTTTACCAAATCATATGCCAAAACAGTCGAATCCATTCCACCAGATGCTAATAATACACCTTCAAATTCTTCCATTAGTTAACTCCTTTCCCCATACATAGATACACAGAACTAATAACATCAGCAATGTTTTTACATAAGTAATCTGGCGTATGCCGAACAAACATATTCTTGCAATTATTAAAAGGATCGTAAATAATCGTGGGTTTACCTGATTGTTTAAACATTCCTAGCTCAACCAAAGTACCTGGGTCATTATAAAGTAAAACGGCAATCAAAAGATCACATTCTTCTAACAAAGCAATATCTTTACAATATATTGCAAATTCGTCTTTATATGACGTTGTTTCGTAAACTAATCCATTTTCCCTAATAGGTAGTCGAGGCGAAAAGTTATGATAAAGTAAGCTTTCATTAAGTTCATCCAATAAGTCTGTATTGACAGAATTAAAATCAGGCGCAGCAATATAAATATTAATATTTTTTCTTTCTATCCATGGTAATCGTATACCTTTCAACTCAACAAATTCATTTAAATGACTTAACACTAATTGAACATTTGCCTTAAATTTTTCATAACTCATGGTTTCAGCATATTTAGCAGCACAAAGAGCAGCCAGTCGCATTCTTTTACCCAAATTGGCTTCACAAATTGTACTAATAAAGATAGAATTAAAAACATCACCAACACCAACTGAGTGCATAGTCGGAACATAATAGGAAGCTGTCTCGTAAATTTTATTTTCTTCAGGAAGAAAACAAAATGATCCGCCTCGATTCTCTTTAACTAAAAATTGATGAATTTTTTGTTTCTTAAAATAATCAGATAAACCTTCTACAGTTCCGTTACAAAGATTTTTATAAAAAGGAGCTGACGTAGAAAGGATTATGCTTTCAATATCTTTATCAAGACTATCAACTAAATTATCTATGTCATAGTGAAAATCAATGTGAATTTTCCCCTTGAATGAGTGGAGTTCTTTTATGATTTTTGCTGTATTGTACCTACCTGGAAAAATTAATATATCCGTTGGCTTGACCTTGTTAATTATTCCCATAATGTTGCCCAATTCTATATACTCCGCTTGGTCCTTTATAATATTATAGTACCCTTGGTCACCAGATTCTTTTGACTCACTAATAAGCATAATATTGGGAGCTCTATTGATATCCCCAAGTTTGTAACAGCCTTTAGTATTCAAATAGAGAGACCATTCGTTTATATCATCGTCTAGGTAATTAGGAGCATAATATGCTAAGGCATAGTTTAAATCTAGTGAAGCAAAGGCACGAGCAGAGTGAAATATACCTCCTAATCTTACTAAAGGACCATTTTTATCAATAATATCTAAATGAGTATCGACAAAAACCTCACCTATAATAAGAAACACCTGTTCAAGCATTAAGTGTCACCACCACAAATGGTACTGGTGTTAAACCCGATGCAACAACAACTCCTTTATATTGAATCCCCTTCTTAATACAATTAATCAAATAGTTGTATTTTGTTGGTATATTACCTAAAACCTCACCTTCTGAATCCACGCTAACTACCAATCTACCTCTATAAATAGAATTATTCATTACTACTAAGTCTCCAGCTTTTGGTAACAATTGTTTTTCGATAAAAAACTCGGTAGTTGCTACATCTTCCAAACGAATGTTTTCTAAAAAGGATGGACAGTCAATTTCACCTGTCTCAATCCCGACTTGACCCACAGCATCACTTTCTCCTGCAGATACATTACCAATCCCTACGCGATAATTACCAAATTTACCTGTTCCTGCCGAACCCATAACAAAACCTCCTTACTTTGTTTGTAATAAGCAACATATTGGCGAGCTACTAATCAGTTAAAAATATATTTAATTTAATATTACTAAATGTAGGAAATTAAATCCATTTTTTATACATGTAATCTAAAAATATAATAAATAGCAATTATATTTGGCATCATTCCTATTTTCAATAAATTATATCACGAAAATTCATTCGGATGACCACAGGTCGCCCCTACCCCGGAGATAAGCAAATCTTATGCTAATATTGCAAAGATCGCACCTAGCGCAAAATAGGATCAAAAACGCAAAACCGGCCGCACAAAAATACGACCGGAATCATGATCATGTTGCTATTAGGCTATATCTCAAACTATGGTATCTAGACAAAAAAGAAGATATGTACACAAGGATAGTGCCATCATCTTCAACAACTCTTAAAGCAGCTATTAGCATTACTATTAATTCAATCAAAATGAAGTTCATTATCAAGGTTAGCATTTGCATCCACCTCTAGTTTCTGATCAACTTAGTATAAATACGTCTATCTCACTAAAATACTAGATTATTACAAACACAATTTCTCCAGACTCCAAATATGTATGAAATATTTACGTCAGTTCTAATTTCTATAGCCAATATAAGTGGCAATGACTTTTATACGTTTTAAAAATCATCCGTTTTTTATATTGACTACTTTCATTATATCCTAAATACTGGAAAAATAATAGAGCAAATGATTGACATTGAATTTGTTTACCAATAATTGGTCAACATCGGACGACCACAGGTCGACCCTACAGTTGAAATGGCACAAAATGGCCATCTCACGAGGGGAACAGCCCGAGGGGACTGATCCTGCGAGTCCTGTACATATCATAATACCAACTTCTTTTCTTGGTTCACAGATATTCCTGGTTCTCCCCACATGTCTTTAACACCCTCATCAAAAGCCCTATATACATCTAAAACAAATTTCTCATCATCGGTTTTAGTCTCTATCTTACTTAATATTGTATTTATTTTATCTTGACTGATAAATAGCTCTAGATTATCTTTCTTAATGTAATACCTATATTTAGTTCCAACAGAAGTACTAATCAAATCATTTAGAAATCTAAAAATATTCTTCTCATTTATAATTCTGGAAATGTAACTCTTCAATTTATCCAGTTCTTCATTATATGCATGATATAGTCCCCATATGTTACTAGGCATATAATTGACATCTTCATATAAATCTATACTGTTGTTTAAAATATCAGTTGCCATTTCTTTAACAGTATCTTTTAGTAATTCCATTCTTCCATCTTTATTAATATTTTCTTTATCATTAATAAACCAATATAATATATCTTGTATAAAATTTAAGCTTCGATAATCTGTCTTGATAGAGTCTAAAAAATCCTTATATTCATAATTCGAAATTCTATTTAATAAGGTATGGATAATAATAGACACCCTTTCTTTAGAACTCATAAACGCAAAGCTTAGTGAGTTGTCTACATAATCTATATTCTTAAAGAGAATTTTTGCTAGATCATAACACTTATCTTGCTTTATCTCATCAATATATAACTGAATCCCTTCAATAATTTCATTATGGTATGAGTAATATGTTGAGCTTAATATCTCTTTAAACAATTTCTCCTTATTCTCAAGTGTCAGCTCGTCGTTAATTACTTCAATAAAATTTTCGACCAAGATACCTATTTCTGCATAGACGTTGCTGGTTGCTGTAAAGTATAAATCAAAATACTTCGCACTACAAATTTGTCTATTCTTAGATATTTTTATACGCTCTGAATCTTTTAATATAACTATTCCATTATAAACTAAATCTTGATTTTTATTATATTTATCGATATATGGGAAAATTTCACCTAGTATTCCTTTGTAATATTGATTTTCCTGTTCTTCAAATAGTTTTTCATAAAATAGTTTCCCATCCGAATTAAATTTATCTGTATTAAAACTTTCTGAGTAAACCAAATGGTCTGTTATGCGATCATGAGATATAAAATATTGTCTATTGTCAAAAATAGTCATATATAAGCTGAAATTGAATAATTTTATATACTCCATTATTAATAAGTCTTTATAATATAAGTAATGATTAGTTTTGAAGCTAAAATTGACAGCTGAATTTATAAATCTTTTAAAATCTCTTAAATCTAATCTTCTTTCACAAATGAAATCAATAAAGTTATTATAATCCCTTAAATTTTCTTTGTTTTCTCCATAAATAGTTAATATTCTTTTCAAAGTAGTACCGTATATGTTTGATAAGATAGCTTTATCAATTTCTGGAATACGAATCTGCAAATTAATAATTTTCTTTAAGTACTCAGAGTCAATCTCCAAATCTCTTTCAAATATCTCTTTAACTCTTTTATCATCAAAGGATAATACATAGGTTATCCTATCAAAGTCTAAAATATTACCTACCAGTTTAAATAATAGAATTACATTTTCTTTTTCTGCTCTATCTATATTATCAATGAAAAAAACAAATTTTTTCTCGCTCATTTTGAGATAATTATTAATTTTTGATTTTATTTTCGCGATACTATTCTCAAAAAATATAGCTCTAATCAAGCTGCTTCTGTTAGTGCCTAATATCAATTCAGATAAATCTTCTGCTATCTTTTTTGTTAATAAGTGACTATATTTGAAACCAGACTTACTAATAATTATATTGAACATGTTTTGTAGTAAAGCATCCTCATCGCTATAAATCCAAGGATCAAATTCGTCTATTATAACAACATCCTCATTCTCTTCAAGAATCATTCTCTTTACATTTCTAATTATAGTTGTCTTGCCACTTCCCCACCTACCTCCCAAACTAATCACAAAACTTCCATTAAGATTAGTTGATACAATAGCATCATATAAATGATTTATTATCATGTCCCTATTTAACAAGTCATATTCAACATCTCTTTCATCTAATATAATTGGTCTTTCTCCAAATTCTTTAATATTATCTTCATACAAATCTTTTAGATCTGTGATATTTGGTTTGTATTCTTCTGATTGTCTTTTAGCTGCATTAAATTTAAAAATCCGAATAGGGGCAGCAATCAAAATTAAAAACAATAAAACTCCTAGAACAATCAATTTATATAGATATAGCTCTCCCATAAAACGAATCATAATTATGTAAATTAATATACTACATAATTTCACAAAAATTATATTATCTAAGCTGTTGATTACACCTATTCTAAGCATATCTATAAACCCATATTCTATAATAGTTAATCCAATTAATATGATAATCCCTATTGATATTAGTGAAAAAACAGGACATCCATATTTGGCTATTATTTTTGATGGCATATCCAATGCATCCAAAGCTAGTAAACCGAATGATATTATTACAGATAATCTAATTTGCTTAATTATGGAATAATTTTCATTCATTTCATACAAATAGTCTTTCATAATTCCTCCTGTTCTTCTCAATCCTTTCACTTTTTATACTATGATAAATCAATAAATAACATAATACTCAAACATCTAAAAGACTGACGACCACAGGTCGCCCCTACCCCGGAGATAAGCAAATCTTATGCTAATATTGCAAAGATCGCTCCTGCCGCAAAAATAGTATCAAAAACACAAAACCGGCCGCACAAAAGTACGACCGGTATCATGATCATGTTGCTATTAAGCTAGATCTCAAACTATGACATCTAAACAAAAAAGAAGATATGTACACAAGGGTAGTGCCATCATCTTCAATAACTCTTAAAGCAGCTATTAAGATTACTATTAATTCAATCAAAATGAAGTTCAATATCAAGGTTAGCATTTGCATCCACCTCTAGATTCTGATCAACTTAGTATAAATACGTCTATCTCACTAAAATACTAGATTACTACAAACACAATGTCTTAAAACTCCTAAAATGCATGAAAATATTCCTGCCAACTCTAATATCAATAACCAATATAAGTAGCAATGACTTTTATCCATCTTGAATACCATCCGTTTTTGATATTGACTACTTTCATTATATCCTAAATATTGGAAAAATAATAGAACAATTGAATTGACATTGAATTTGTTTACCAATAATTAGTCAATACCGGACGACCACAGGTCGACCTTACAACAAGAATGGCATAAAATGGCCATCGCACGAGGGAAAACTGCCCGAGGGGACTGACCCCGAGGGTCACCCCGAGGGTCAGTATCCTCTTTATATTTTGATAATTCTTGTATTTTTGCAAATACAGATTTTTTAGACCTAAATCTTAAGAATTATTATATTTTAAGGTGGATTGGGGATATTTGAGACCTCTTTTTCACTGGTCTCAAATATCCCCACGGGTTTTATGTTTTTTAAAGATTAACACACAAAATGATACTCTTCCACTACGTGTCATATCGGGTATGTCTTTTAAGACATACCCGATATGACACGTAGCAAATCAGTTAAATCTCAAATTATATATTTTTAAAATCTTACGAATAGCTATCTATCTAAATATCTTTATCTTGTTAAAACTAACCTCAAGGGAAAGTTAATTATGCTCGATATTTTGTCCCTCGTCCTCTTCCTTCTTTTTTAACATATTTCTTTTCAACTAATGAGTTCATTAATCTTATAACTTTATCTCTAGAAAAACCTGTTTTATTTGCAATTTCACTACTAGCCAATATTTTACCCTGAGACAATAAGTTGAAAATCTCCTTTTCATCTGAAGACATCTCTTCTTTCATATCTATTGAAGGTAAAATTATAAGTATACTGTTCTCTTTAATTTCAAATATAGGTTTCTGTCTTATATTATAATAGGCTTCCTTAATTCTTCTAACCCCAGTCCCAAGCATTTCAATAATATTTAACCTGAAAAATATATTAGCAACTATTGGATTCCTTAAGTTTGAAATATAACCATTAATATATTCATCTCTGCTAAGCCCTATTGGTAAACCACCTGGAGAAAATATTTCAATTTTATCAGAATGCATGAGGACTCTTATATGAGAATCAACATCCCAAGTCCTATGGACCAACGCATTAGCTAGAGCTTCTCTATAGGCTTCTTTGGGTACTAAATATATTTCTTTTCTTTCCATCTCTGTAATCTGTTCTTTTTTATAGAATTGGTCAAAAATTAATTCTGCCCTTTCTAATTGTTCTAATATTGAAATACCTACTATTCTCTCTCTAAAAAGAATATCATTAATACTTGAACCAAAACGAACTATGTCAATACCTGGAAAATTATTTTTGTCTGCAAAAAGTAACGCAGCATTATTATAACCTTTTTTATTATTGTAAAGACCTAGCGTTTTTAAAGTATCCATATCGGGGTTTGTAATTTTCAGTTTCATTTCAAGTATTTTAAAAAAATATTCAAAACTAATGCTATCCATGTCTTTTGAAAGTTCATCAAAATAAAGATTTTCTCCAAGTAAAACTAGTCTCTTTAATTCCACTTGATCAACCTCTATAGTTGAAGTATCACTTCTTTTGTAAGCTTTACCCTTATATAAATACGGTTTGAATAGTCCTTCATAGACAATAAGTGTAACAATTCTCTTAGATTCATTTATATGAAAGCTATAATCAGGTTTAGGTTTGATGGAATCATTAATTTTGTTTTCTATATTTAAGCAAGTTTGCTCAATATCATCCACTCCAACTAAATCTCCATTATCTTTTATACCAAAAACAATCTTGCCAGTATTGTAGTTAGCATAAGCAGAAACAGTTTTTATAAAGGAATCACTAATTTTTTCTTTATATTCTAGAATATTACTTTCTTTCATTGCATTCACCTCAAATTAATTGTAGCATTAGAAAGACGATAATGCAACGCAAAATTTTGCGTTGCATTATCGTCTTAATTATACTACGTATTATTTTATTAATACCCTTCATTTATATGTGATACTAAAGTACAATAATTCAATCCCATGGTGATAACCTTAGAGAAACCCCTACGGAAACAACTCCTTTCGCCCAATCGTCCGTCGTTAAAATCTATTCAGTCCATGTACTTGCGTACTGTTCTCCTGCCGAGCCTTAGCGAAGTTTTGTTTTGTGAAATATTTTCATACTACCATCAACAAATATACTAATGACAAATTTGTTTTTAATTAGTATACATGCTTGTCATTCCCAAACAATAAGTTATATGATTTAATATAATTTATTGTTTTTGAGTATTCCGGTCAAAATTGTACCACCAGTCCGGTGACATAATACCTCTATTCCGATAATACAATACCATCCTTCCGCTTAATGATACCGTTTAGTTTATAATATATTTATGCATCAATTCGATGCAAATATATTATGAGGAGGTCAAATAATGACCAGGTATCGAGAAATTTTGAGGCTTCATTCGATGAACTTAAGCCAAAGCAATATCGCTTACAGCTGTGGTGCCTCAAAAACAACGGTAAACAAAGTCATCAAGAGGGCTAATGACTTAGATATTTCATGGCCACTTGATGAAAATCAAACTGATGGAACGCTTTCAAAGCTATTATTTCCATCAAAGGAAGAATCAACCCAAGGAAAAAGACTCCCAGACTTTGACTACATCCGAAAGGAACTTCTTAAGAATGGAGTCAACAAAAAGCTTCTATGGACTGAATACATCGAGGAATGTAGACTCAATGGTGATGACCCACTGATGTATTCACAATTCTGTTATCACATTCAAATGGATGAGCAAAAACGTCGTGCCAGTATGCATATCAATCGTAAACCTGGAGAACAAGTTGAGGTCGATTGGGCTGGAGATCCTGCATATATCATCGACCCTGATACAGGAGAACTAACTGAAGTATCCATATTTGTAGCGGCTATGTCCTACAGTCAGTATGCATATGTTGAAGCCTTTATGAATGAAAAACAACAGGCCTGGATAAAAGCTCATATCCATATGTATGATTACTACAAGGGAGTTTCCAAAATTCTGGTTCCTGATAACTGCAAAACAGCAGTTAATCACAACAAGGATTGGTATACTCCAAAACTAAATACCACCTATTATGAAATGGCTGAACACTATGGTACTGCAATTATACCAGCAAGAGTTAGAAAGCCTAAAGACAAACCTAATGCTGAAGGTATTGTCAGGAACATATCCACCTGGATAATTGCATCCCTTAGAAATGAACAATTCTTTTCATTGGCGGAGTTGAATGCTTCGATTACCCCTTCCTGCTACCCCCTATGAACTGGCAGATTGGAAGCAAGCCACCGTTCAATTTAATTATCACATATCCATAGAAGGAATGCTATACTCAGTTCCTTATGAATACATCAAAAGAAAGGTTGATATCAGGATAACAGAAAAGATTATCGAAGTTTTCTACAACCATAACCGTATCGCCTCCCACAAGCGTCTATTCGGCCGAAAGGGACAATACAGCACTGCAATTGAACACATGCCCCCTGATCACCAACAATACCTTGAATGGAATGGTGATCGCTTTAGAAAGTGGGCAGAACATATAGTTGGAACAACCAAGGAAGATGATTCAATAGCTGAAAACAAGCCTGTGCCAAACATCTATGGTATCACACGTGGATCCAACTATTATGGAGGTAGAAAAAATGATTAACAATAGCACAGTTGATAAACTAATTGAAATGAGACTAACAGCTATGTCCGATGCTTTCCGTCAACAAATGTCAGACCCAAGAATGAATGAAATATCATTTGAGGAGCGATTCGGCATGATGGTTGATATTGAATACACAAGAAGAAAAAACAACCGTCTTGATAGACTTATCAGAAATGCCG
>JAVEXI010000065.1:0-7954 GCA_034004165.1 Gudongella sp.
TTGCAGCTCCACTTAACTCAAAGAGACTAAACCTTAAGACTCCTTGTGTTTATACTGGTGTGTGCGAAGATTGTGATTCACCACAGAGAATTTGTAATGTAGAGGTAGTAATAAACAAGAAACCTGGTGGGGTTGGCAAAGTTGTCATTTACCTGATAAACGAGGACTTGGGATATTAAGAGGTGAGAATTTGATTTACCTGGACAATTGCGCAACGACGAAGCCTAGAGATGAAGTCGTTGAAGCTATGTTGAAAGCATTGAGAGATGATTATGGGAACCCGTCATCTCTTCATAGAATGGGATTAAATGCTGAAAAACTTTTAAAGGAAGCAAGAAAAACGATTGCTAATTATCTTGGAGTCTCTGATGGTGAAATCTACTTTACCTCAGGCGGTACAGAAAGTAATAATATTGCAATTCAAAGTACAATAAAGGCTAATAGTAGAATTAAAGGTCATATAATAACTTCTTCAATTGAACATCCAGCCGTTAGAGACACTATAATAGAATTTGAAAAAATGGGACATCCTGTAACATGGCTTAAAGTCGACAAAGATGGAAGAATTGATTTAGACGAGTTAAGAGACAATATAAAGGAAGATACTGTACTTTTATCCCTTATACTTGTGAATAATGAAATAGGGACAATTCAGGATATCCATGGCATAAATAGGATACTATCAAGCCTTGATAGAAAGCCTCACTTTCATGTAGATGGCGTTCAGTCATTTGGTAAAATTTCTTTTATGCCAAAGAATTTTGGGATAGACAGTTACGCTTTTAGTGGACATAAAATATATGGACCTAAAGGTATAGGTGGCTTATATTTGAGCTCAGAGAAGAGACTAGCTCCTATAGTTTTTGGTGGAGGTCAAGAAAAAGGACTTCGCTCAGGGACTGAAAACATGCCTGGAATCGTCGGAATGGCTGAAGCAGTGAAGCAGATTCAGAACAACTTTAATGCAGAAAATAAAGAGATTTCTTCTATTAAGTCATCTATGATAGCTGAGTTATTGAAATTGATACCAGATCTACGTATTAATTCTCTTGCTTCAGAGATATTTTCTCCATATATTCTGAATATATCTATTCCGGGTACAAAGGGAGAAGTAATAGTTCATATGCTTGAAGAAAATGGGATATTCGTTTCTACTACTTCAGCATGTTCTTCTAAAGGTTCGACACGAAGTCATGTACTTAGTGCGATTGGATTAAGTGACGAATTGATAGAAGGTACAATACGAATCAGTTTTTCTAAAGACAACTCAGAAACTGACATTTTATTTGTCTCTGAGAAGATAAGAGAAGCTTCAGAAGAAATTAGAAGTATTACTGGGAGATGATTTTTTGGACAGAGTTTTGAGTGTTAGTCTTGGAGAAGTTGTTCTCAAAGGGCAAAACAGAAAGTATTTTGAAGATAGACTAATCAAAAACATTAGAAGAGTTTTAAACAATCTTGGCGAGTTTACAATATATAAGGAACAAGGGAAAGTATATATTGAAGGTCTGGCTCACAATGAAGAAATTGCTATCAACAGACTTAAGAAGGTCTTTGGGCTTGTATATATAAGCCCTTGTATAAGAACAACTACTAATATTGAAGATATTCGAGATGCCGCACTTACGGCCATAACGGAGAAAAATCTTGATCAATCCAAAACTGCAACTTTCAAGGTGGATACTACTAGATCAGATAAGAGATACCCACTGCAATCGCCTGCGATTTCAAGGGATATAGGTGGCCATATTCTTAAGAATACTACAAATCTAAAAGTTGATGTTCATACGCCGAATATTTATATTTTTGTGGATGTTAAAGAAAACTGCTATGTGTATACTGACAGACACAAAGCTTTTGGAGGTCTTCCTGTTGGTACCAATGGTAAGGGTCTTTTACTTCTTTCAGGAGGTATAGACAGCCCGGTGGCTGGGTTCATGATGGCAAAAAGAGGTGTCGCAATCGACTGCATTCACTTCCATTCATATCCTTTTACTTCAGAGAGGGCAGAAGAAAAGGTTTATAATCTAGCTGAAGTAATGGCTAGTTATATTGGCAAAATTAAAATATTCAGTATTAATCTGCTCAACATACAAAAAGAGATAAACAAGAATTGTCCAGAGGAAGAAATGACGATACTATCTCGAAGGTTTATGATGAGAATAGCTGAAAAACTGTCTTTAGAAATGGGTTACGATGCTCTTATAACAGGAGAAAACTTAGGACAGGTTGCCAGCCAGACTATTCATAGCATCGACGTTATAAATAGGGCTGTTGAAATGCCGATTTTAAGGCCTTTGGTAGGAATGGACAAAGTTGACATAATCAAATGGTCTAAAGATATTGAAACCTATGACATTTCTATACAACCTTTTGAAGATTGCTGTTCAGTCTTTCTTCCAAAACACCCTCTCACAAGACCTAGGCTTAAGAACATAATGAGTTCTGAAGAAAATCTTGATATAGAGACGCTTGTTGAAGAAGCTATAAGTACTATGAAAATCAAAATTATTGAGTAATTAACACTATTAAAAGACAGGGTTATAAAATGATAAACCCTGTCTTTTTTATGTAAAAAAACATATTGACACAAGTATGCCTCTAACTTATAATTAAGTGGTGAATGTTTAGTAATGATAAACAAATTGTTTAGTAGCCTGAAGGGCTGCGGGAGGAATATCATGAATATTGGTGAGAAAATAAAAGCTCTTCGAGTTAAAAAAGACCTTACTCAGGAAGAGCTGGCTGACCGCTGTGAGCTGACTAAAGGCTTTATTTCACAGGTTGAAAGAGAACTGACTTCTCCTTCGATTGCAACGCTTGTGGATATACTAGAGGGCCTTGGAACAAATCTCAAAGATTTTTTCAACGAGGCTACTGATGAGAAAATTGTATTCCGAAAAGACGATGCTTTTGAATCTGAAAACGAGGAACTTGGATACTTATTAAAATGGATTATTCCAAATGCACAAAAGAACCTTATGGAGCCAATATTAATTGAAATTCAGGAAGGTGGAAGGACCAAAGAAGATTATCCTCACGAAGGAGAGGAGTTTGGATTCGTTTTAAAGGGCACTATCTGTGTGCACCTTGGAGAAGAAAAATATAGAGTAAAAAAAGGCGAAAGTTTCTATTATAGAACTAATAGTGATCATTATATATCTAATGCTGGGAAAAATATAGCAAGTCTAATCTGGGTAAGTACGCCCCCAAATTTTTAAGAGGAAGGGATAAAATGCCAAAGGTACATGCAATCGATCTAAAAAACATAACAAAATCCTTTGGAGATACTAGGGTTTTGGAAGATTTAAACCTTTATATCAGGCAAAATGAATTTCTCACACTACTTGGACCAAGTGGATGTGGAAAGACAACGACCCTCAGGATAATTGGCGGGTTTGAAATGCCAAATTCAGGCAATGTAATTTTTGAAGGCAAAGATATAACGAAGGTACCCCCATATAAGAGACAGATAAATACGGTATTCCAGAAATATGCTCTGTTCCCTCATCTGAATGTCTTTGAAAATATAGCATTTGGTCTGAGGATAAAGAAAATTTCTTCTGTAGAAATAGACCAGCGTGTAAGAGAGATGCTTCGATTGGTCAACTTGTCGGGATTTGAAAAGAGAGATATCGATTCTCTTAGTGGCGGGCAGCAGCAGAGAATTGCAATCGCTAGAGCTTTGGTAAACGAACCTAAAGTCCTTCTTTTGGATGAACCATTAGGTGCACTCGATCTCAAACTCAGAAAAGAGATGCAACTAGAACTAAAGAGAATTCAAAAGAGCGTAGGGATAACATTTGTTTATGTTACACACGACCAGGAAGAAGCCTTAACAATGTCTGATACCATAGTGGTAATGGACAAGGGAGTTATTCAGCAGATAGGAACTCCAACAATGATATATAATGAACCAGTAAATAAATTTGTTGCTAGATTTATAGGAGAGAGCAATATAGTCGAAGGTACGATGCTTGAGGATTACAAAGCAGAATTTAGTGGGAAAGTGTTTGATTGTGTCGACAAAGGTTTTGATAGTATGGAACCTGTCGATGTAGTAATAAGACCAGAGGACCTTGATATTGTACCAGTTGGTGAGGGGCAACTAAAAGGAATAGTACGCAGTGTAATATTCAAAGGCGTACACTATGAAATGGAAGTTGAAAATGGGACTAGTTCATGGACTATACATTCAACCATAATGAAAGAAGTAGGAACAGAAATCGGGATGCGCATAATTCCGGATAATATCCACATTATGAAAAGGAGTGGTATGATTGAAAATTAGGAATACTGCATATCCTTATTTCCTGTGGATAGGAATTTTCATTGTAATTCCGCTGTTACTGGTCCTATACTATGCGTTTACAACGGGAGACAGCCAATCTCTGACTGAATTTAGTTTTAGTCTGAGTAACTTTAAACGATTCATGACTCCCATCTATTTGAATGTGTTTTATAGATCAGTGTTGCTAGCTTTAATATCTACGACAATTTGTCTTGCTCTGGGGTATCCTCTCGCATATATCATTAGTAAAGAGAAATCCAGATCCAGGAACATTATGGTGTTAATGCTCGTAATACCTATGTGGATGAATTTTCTGTTGAGGACATATGCCTGGCTGACGCTTCTTGGGAAAAATGGAATTATAAATTTTATTGCAGTTAAGCTTGGTATGCAACCATTGGATTTACTATATAATGATGCAGCAGTACTCCTAGGTATGGTATACAATTTTTTGCCGTTTATGGTACTGCCGATCTTTTCAGTTATGTCTAAAATGGATGTAAATTTAATAGAAGCTGCTGAAGACCTTGGTGCCGATAGAAAGAAGACATTTTTAAAAGTCATATTTCCTCTGAGCATACCTGGTGTAATTACTGGTATCACCATGGTATTTATACCAGCAGTTAGTACATTTGTTATCTCAAGTCTACTTGGAGGAAACAAATCAACATTGATAGGTAATTTAATAGAGCAGCAGTTCAGGTATACAGGTGACTGGCACTTTGGGTCCAGCATGTCTTTTATACTGATGGTGTTTATCCTTCTGTCCATGGCTGTTACCGCTAAGTTTGACAAAGATAAAGAGGGCGAAGGAGGCGGACTATGGTAAATAAAGTTCTAAAGAAACTGTATTCGTTCTTCATATTCCTGTTTCTATATGCTCCCATAATTGTACTGATAGTGTTTTCTTTTAATAACTCCAAGTCCAGAGGAGTGTGGAGTGGTTTTACACTGCGATGGTACTTTGAATTGTTTAAAGATAGAGAAGTTTTAAGGGCACTTTACTACACAATATTTATAGCAGTAACTTCATCGATCTTATCGACTATCATTGGCACATTTGCCGCCATTGGCATCTATGGGATGAATGGCTTCAGCAAAAAACTGGTTCTTAATTTAAATTACCTACCAGTGCTTAACCCTGATATAGTTACAGCAATTGCTTTGATGACATTGTTCAGGTTTGTAAAACTTGAATTTGGACTGATTACTATGCTTCTTGCTCATATAACGTTTTGTGTCCCATATGTAATACTTTCTATTCTGCCAAAGTTAAAGCAAATGAACAGACACCTGGCGGAAGCTGCAATGGACTTAGGAGCAACTCCAATGTATGCATTATGGAAAGTAGTAATTCCTGAGATATTGCCAGGCATCATTACTGGAGCTCTTTTGGCATTTACTCTGTCAATTGACGACTTTGTAATAAGCTTTTTTACAACTGGACATGGCGTTTCGAATTTGAGTATAACGATTTTTTCCATGGCAAGAAGGGGGATAAATCCAGTTATCAATGCCTTGTCAACGTTGATGTTTATTACTATGGTATCATTATTGCTGATTATAAATTATAGAACTGAAGAAAAAGAAAAAACTATACAGGAAAGAAGGTAGGTATATTGAAAAAAAGAGTATTAATTTTTATTGCTTTTGTGATGTTGCTTTCAATTGTAGTATCTGGCTGTGGCGAAAGCCGTCCAGTTGTGAACATTTATAATTGGGGAGACTATATTGATCCTCAGATTATCAGTATGTTTGAGAAAGAATACGGGGTTAAAGCCGTATACGACACTTATGCTACAAATGAAGACCTTTATATTAAACTTAAAAAAGGCGGAAGCAGTTACGATGTCGTAATACCGTCTGATTATATGATAGAAAGAATGATACGTGAAAACCTATTAGCTAAACTAGATTTTGACAACATCGATCAGTACAAAAACATTGATGATGACTTTTTAAATCTCGATTACGATCCAAGTAACGAGTATTCTGTTCCTTATATGTGGGGGACTGTAGGCATCATCTATAACAAAGAAATGGTATCAAGACCTTTGACAAGTTGGGCAGATTTGTGGGATGAAGAATTTTCTGGACAAATTATAATGCTCAATAGCCAAAGAGATTCAATAGCTGTCGCTCTGAAGAAGTTACATTATTCTATGAATACAAGAGATATTAAAGAACTTGAAGAAGCGAAAAATGAGCTGATAGCACAAAAACCATTAGTTTACGCTTACCTTGGAGACGAAGTAAAAAGCGTGATGACTGGAGGAGAAGCTGCGATTGCGGTGGTATGGTCTGGAGATGCAGTTATCATGATGCAGGAAAATGAAGACCTCGAATACGTAATTCCTTTAGAAGGAACAAACCTTTGGTTTGATGCGATGGTAATACCAGAAAATGCAAAGAACAAATCCGGAGGAGAAGATTTTATAAATTTTGTTTCAAGACCAGATATTGCAGCTTTAAATGCTGAATACATCGGTTACTCCTCTCCTATCTATTTAGCTGTTGACTTGCTTCCAGAAGAACTTAGCAATGATCCAGTGGCGTATCCAGATCCTTCTTTGCTAATAAACACAGAGATATTTAAAGATCCTCAGGATATATTAACGGAATATGATAGAATTTGGACAGAAATAACAAGTGCACATTAAAAATTTGGCTACCTTAAATAATGAGGTAGCCATCTTTTTTTATTTAGTGGTATAATAAGTTTTAAAGATGCTAAAACATCTGTCGAAGAGGAGGGAGTAATTTGAGATTAAACTTCTTTGGTGCCACTGAGATGGTCACTGGTTCCAACTATTTAATAACGACAGAGAATTATAATGTTTTAATAGACTGTGGAATGTTTCAGGGTAATGAGGAAAAAGAAAAGATGAACTATAGGGAATTCCCTTTTGATCCATCTGGTATTGATTTTCTTATACTTACCCATGCTCATATCGACCACAGTGGCAGAATTCCCAAGCTCGTTAAAGATGGTTTCAAAGGCAGAATAATATCAACAAGAGCCACTCATGACCTTTGTGGAATAATGCTTGTTGACAGTGCAAAGATTCAGGAAACTGATGCCGAATGGGAGAATAAAAAGAGACAGAGATCCGGGCAAACACAGGTAGAGCCATTGTATACGACCGAAGATGCCCAGGTAAGCCTCAAATTCTTTGAGTCTTATTTGTATGATCAAAAGATTGATATAAATGAAGAGTTTACAATTAAATTCAGAGATGCGGGACATATTTTAGGTTCTTCAATTCTTGAATTATGGGTTAAAGAAAAAGGAATTACAACAAAAATTGTTTTTTCCGGAGACCTTGGAATGCCAGGAAGGCCAATTATTAAAACACCCGATTTTATTGATGAAGCAGACTATGTCGTCATGGAATCTACTTATGGCGATTCGATCCATCCACCATTTAAAGAGAGTACAAAAATGATGATCGATATCATAAACAAAACTGCTGAAAGGGGGGGAACAGTTCTTATTCCTTCATTTGCAGTCGGAAGGACTCAGGAACTCATTTATGAACTAAATCACTATTATGAATACTCAGATGTAGAACAGCATATGAGAGTTCCCATATACGTAGATAGCCCAATGGCAGTCAATGCTACAGATGTTTTTCAAAGAAACTCAGGAAGCTTTAATAAGGA
>JAVEXI010000066.1:0-7718 GCA_034004165.1 Gudongella sp.
CTGGGCACTACTCATTTGCTAGTTTTCCGTTAGTAATATCAATTTCAGCTTCAACGTGTGCGTCACAGTAAGCCTTGGGGACAGTCCCCGCGACACACATTTCAGAACTCACAACGCCTCTTGCATCTTCAGAGCATAGAGGTCCTGCCAGGAGTCCTGACTGCGAGCATATTGTTGCAGACACAATTCCATCCGGTCTATTAAAGGACATTTTGCTTTCAAGCCCTTCATGTATCGTCGTATTGATGTACTGCCAAAGTTGTGCTGCAGTACTACTACTTTGAGAAAGTGTTACCCTTGGAGAGTCATTGCCAATCCAGGTGCCGCTGACATAATACGGAGTATAACCAACAAACCAGATATCTGCCTGGTTCTGAGTTGTACCAGTCTTACCAGCAACGACCATATTCGACATTCTGGCTCTTCCTGCAATTCCGTTGGACACTGTAGTCCTAAGGATGTCGCCCATTAAATATGCAACCTGCGGAGAGCTGGCGATTGTCTCGTTTGGCGTGTTATCTATCAAAAGATTTCCATTCTTATCAATAATCTTTGTAAATGAAACGGGTTCAATGTAAACACCGTCATTAGCAATTGCACCATATGCTGCTGTTATTTCTAGCGGTGTCAGTCCTCTGGTCATTCCTCCTAGTCCGAGGGAGGAGAGGTTTTCATCGTTTACCTGCCTGTTTTCTGCTCCAGATACGAAACTGTCTCTTTCAGGGTGCTGAGTATTAATAATTCCAATTTTTTTCAGGTGCTCAAGCGAAGTGGAAAGTCCAATTTTCTGGAGCATTTTAACTGAGTTTACGTTTACAGACTGTTCAACAGACCTTCTTAAAGTATGAATTCCTCTGTAGGCGTTGTACCAGTTCTTTGGCCACAGTTCACCTGTAGCATTGTAAAACGGTATATCGTCTATTGCAGTCGCAGCAGTCTGTCCGTTGTTGAGTGCTGGCCAGTATACAGCTATCGGTTTAATAGCAGAGCCAGGCTGTCTCTGAGAGTCAGTTGCTCTGTTTAAAATCCTTGTACCTTCAACATCGCGGCCTCCCACTATTGCTTTAATATGACCTGTTCTATAATCTAACACTACAGTAGCAGACTGAGGTTGAACGATTCCGTCCTCGTGGACGTAGAAATACCTGTTGCTTATTTCAATGTTGTCTCCCGATCTCTTATAGAATTCAGGATTGTCATTAAAGAATGCAGATTTAATGGTTATAGTTCCGTTTTCTACGCTGAACAAACCTTCTGGAATTACAATCGAGCCTACTGTATGGGCAACCAGGTTCTTCTTGTCATCTATAGTATAGAAGTCAGTAATGTCAAAGTGTGTTGGGTAAGGTGTAATTTTCTTTGTCTTAATTATTAGGTTGCCATCTTCAAACTTGTAGTCATCTGGTGTGAGAACCAGATTGAAGTCCTCTGTCATAAGATTCTCTTTTGAATAATAAACAATAGAATTCTTTTCGTCGATTACATTTCCCGAGCTGAGCCTCCAGTCGACTAGCACAGGGCCTCTTATATTTTCTGTATTTCCAACTAAAATTGAAACAAAGTTTTCATATATATTTTCAAGTTGCTTTTGCATATTCATATCAATAGTTGCGTAGATGGAAAGACCTCCGGAAAACAGTTCAGATTCGGCCTGGGTTCTCGTATAGCCAAGTTTGTCCACCATTGCGTCAACTGCTTGAGTTTTTACCAGGTCTGCAAAATATGATGTTATGTCTGCAGGTTTCTTTTGCTCAGGATGAAGGCTCTTTCTCATATTCTGCCCCATCGCTGCATCAAACTGATTTTGCGTAATCTTGCCCAGAGCTTTCATCTGCTTCAACACAACCTTTTGGCGCTCCTCAGATGCCTCGTTGTATACAGCGATAAACTTGTCTCCTAGAACTTCTATCTGTCCAACTTCATACATGCCTTCTGCATCAAAATCCTCAGGTTTTACCCTGTAGTAAGGTTGGTACTGAGTAGTACTCTTTACGATTCCTGCAATCATTGCTGCCTCTGCAATCGTTAGGTCCTGTACGTCTTTGGAAAAGTAAGTTCTCGATGCTTCCTGAACTCCATAAGCATTTTGACCAAAATAGTTTCTGTTCAAGTACGCTTCAAGAATCTGGTCTTTTGAAAGTATAGTCTCCATCTTAAGGGCCAGATATGCTTCTGTTATCTTTCTCGTAAGTTTTACGTCAGTTGTAAGATAGACGTTCTTAACCAACTGCTGAGTAATTGTACTTGCACCTCTCATACCACCAGACCTGAAGTTGTCTAAAACTGCACCTGCAATACCTTCAAGGTCTACACCTGGGTGAGTTTCAAATCTCTTGTCTTCTATAGCGATAAATGCATCAATTAGATGCTGAGGCATCCGCTTAATGCTCACAATAGTCCTGAGTTCTTCAGCTAGTATCTTTTCGATTAAATTTCCTTCCTGATCATAAATACTAGAAGTCTGGTCCAGACTGCTCAATATTGTCGTTGGATCGATTTCTGGAGCATCTCCCATAATTGCAAGCACAGCAGTGCCAAGGGCTCCTCCAACTAAGATCCCACCGATCAGTACAAAAATGATAAGTATCTTCAGAAGCTTTACTATGGTAAACCTTCTTTTTCTATTCTTTCTTTTATTATTTTCTGACATATTCAACCTCCCAAGTATTTAGGAAAATACAGCATACAATATTATACCACAACCCATTTTCTTTGTTAATATTGCGTAGGTTACAATATAGTGACATCTTTCTAACCTCTGCAATTGCCAATTCATATAGCAGGCTAATATAAAAGATGTTATACTATTTAACAGAGGTGTATAAAATGGAAATTAGTAAAGAGAGAGTTTTGATAGTGGGAGTTGAGCTGGATAGGGATGAAATAACCATAGAAGATTCCATGGATGAACTGAGGGAACTTGTAGAGGCAGCAGGCGGTGAAGTCGTAGCAAGTGTCATTCAGAGGAAAGAAAGGCTTAATCCTGCATTCTTCATAGGTAAAGGCAAAGCTACTGAAATAAGGGAGAACAGTGAACTCCTTGATGTGGATACTGTAGTGTTCAACGACGAACTTTCTGGAGCCCAGCTTAGAAATCTTGAGGAGTTAATTCAAAGAAAAATTGTAGACCGAACTAATCTTATTTTGGATATATTTGCACTTAGAGCTGTATCTAAAGAAGGGAAGCTCCAGGTAAGGCTGGCGCAACTAAAGTATAGACTTCCAAGGCTTGTCGGATTCAGAGACTATCTGTCCCGGGAAGGCGCTGGTATTGGAACCAGAGGCCCTGGCGAGCAAAAACTAGAGACAGACAGAAGACATATTTTAAGGGAAATCAATTCGCTTGAAAGACAGCTTAAAGAGATAGAAGAAGTCCGTGAAGTGAAAAGGAAGAGGAGGGTATCATCTCAGCTTCCAATGGTAGCTCTAGTCGGCTATACTAATGCGGGTAAGTCAACACTTCTAAATGCTCTTATGGACAAAGACCATGCTGAAAGCGATAAGAGTGTATTTGTTGAGGATATGCTATTTGCTACACTTGATACTTCCCATAGGATTTCCAGGTTGCCTAATGGGCAAGAATACCTTCTTGCTGACACGGTAGGGTTTGTATCAAAGCTCCCTACAAAGCTGGTGGAAGCATTTAAGGGAACCTTAGAAGAAGTGAAATATGCTGACCTCTTGCTTCACGTGGTGGATGTCTCCAGCGATAGTCTGGACATTCAGATACAGACCACTTTGAAGCTCATAAAAGAACTTGAAGCAGCAGACAAGCCAGTGCTGACGGTGTTTAACAAAATTGACAAGCTTGATGGAAGCCCTGCTCATCCTGACATGAGGGGAATATCGGAGCATATTGATATTTCAGCAAGATATGGTACAAACCTTGATGAACTGCAGATTAAAATACAACATATGCTGCCACAGGTGTTCAGAGAGGTTGAGATGAAGATTCCTTATTCAGAACAAGCGGTTTTAAGTGCAATTATGGATAAATACGATACAAAAATATTGGAGTACGAGGAAGATGGTACAGTGGTATCTCTAGTTGCAGACAGCATTGATTATGAGAAGTACAAGAAGTTTATCAGAGACTGATAAATGAATAGAAATTCATGGCAATCTGTATCTACTATAGGTATATTGGGAGAAACGGGCGTGTAGTATATGAGTAAAACATATAAAACTGTAGCCGGATACGGCGAGGATGAATTTATTGTCAGTAAATCTAGGTTTATTGGCTATGTAAACAGGGCAGAAACAGAGGAAGAGGCGCTGGAATTCATTCAGAAGATTAAAGAAATGCATAAAACTGCAACCCACAACGTCTATGCTTACATAATCGGAGAAGCTGGAATACTGCAGAGGTTTTCAGATGATGGCGAGCCCTCTGGGACTGCTGGAATACCTGCACTTGAAGTGCTAAAGAAAGAAGACCTAAAAAATGTAGTAGTTGTGGTAACCAGGTACTTCGGTGGAGTAAAACTTGGAGGGGGAGGACTGGTAAGGGCTTATTCAAAGAGCGCAAAAATTGCCGTGGACAGCGGAATTATTGTCGATATGACACCTTTTGAAAGAATCAGAGTCGAAATAAGTTATACTGCTTACGGAAAGCTCGAAAACTACCTGAGGGACAAAGGTATATCTCCGGAAGAAACATCTTTTGGCGATGATGTCTCTTTGGAAGTTTATATTGATAGTGAGGACTTAGATTTATTTCAATCAGAGTTAAATGATATGACCAGCGGCACCGTAAAGCTCACCTTTCTAGGAGAGAGCATGCTGCCCGTCAGAGATGGAGAGAGACTGCAAAATGTGGGTATATAATTAATTGGGGTGATTTATATGGTAAACATCGAGCTGAAAAATGAGATGATGGAGCTCAAAAAATGGGTAGTAGTCGGCGTATCAGGAAATAAGGATAAATATGGATATAAGATTTGGAAGACGCTCAGAGAAAACGGTTATACAACCTATGGTGTCAGCCCTAACTACGATGAGTTAGAGGGAGAAAAAATCTATCATAAATTGTCTGAGCTGCCTGAAAAAGTCGATATAATAGATATGGTAGTTCCACCTAGAGTAAGCATAAATATACTTGATGAAGCTAAAGAAGCTGGAATAGAATATATTTTCTTCCAACCTGGCACTTATAATAAAGAAGTAGTGGCAAAAGCTGAAGAACTGGGACTTAAATTTCTAATTGACGACTGCGTTTACGCAACTTTGAAGGAAGATCATTAATTTTCCTAAATCCGCTCATAAGGAGGACTTTTTGTGAAGGAAGTAGAGAAAACCATCGATAACATTGTAAAGTGGATACAGGAAAATCTGGACGCAGCTGGTGCGAAAGGCCTGGTATTCGGATTAAGTGGGGGGATTGACTCAGCAGTAATTGCTGGTCTAGCAAAGTTAGCATGTCCAGGGGATTCATTAGGTATAATAATGCCAATCAACAGCAATCCTCAGGATGAAAAAGATGCAAGACTTGTTTCAGAAGCTCTTAATCTTGACGTGGTCAACGTGGATTTAACTCCTGTTTACGAGAGCTTTCTTAAGACGATGCCATTTGAAGGAGAAAACAAACTGGCTCAGGCTAATCTAAAGCCAAGGCTTCGGATGATGACTTTGTATTATTACGCACAGGAGATGGGTTATTTAGTCTGCGGAAGCAGCAATAGATCTGAATTTGAAGTGGGTTATTTCACAAAACACGGCGATAGCGGGGTCGATATGCTCCCGCTCGCCGACTTTGTCAAGGGAGATATTCGCGAGCTTGCAGCAGCCCTTGGAGTGCCCCACGAAGTAATAGTAAAACCTCCTACGGCTGGTCTCTGGGAGAATCAGACCGACGAAAAAGAAATGGGTTTTTCTTACGATGTGCTGGATAATTACATCCTAACAGGCGAAGGCCCTGAAGAGATTGTAGAAAAAATTAAGAGAATGAATCGCAATAGTGAACATAAACGACAGTATCCTCCTATATATAAAAATAAGTGATGAAATAGTCTTCCTATTGTGCTAAAATAAATGAGTTAAATCATAGGAGAGGTGAATTCATGGCTGGACATTCTAAATGGAACAATATTAAAAATAGAAAAGGCAAAGAAGATGCCAGGAGGGGGAAGGTATTTACCAAACTTGCCCGCTACATAATGGTAGCAGCAAAAGAAGGTGGACCAGACCCTGATTACAATCCCGCACTAAAAGCGGCAATCGATAAAGCAAAAGCTGAAAACATGCCCAATGACAACATCGACAGAGCGGTCAAAAAAGGCTCTGGAGAAATGGGCGACGAATTATTTGAAGAGATTATGTATGAGGGCTATGGGCCTTCAGGTGTAGCTGTGTTAGTTAGCTGTCTGACAGATAACAGAAACAGAACCGCTTCAGATATAAGACATGCTTTCGATAAGTTCGGTGGTAATCTAGGACAAAGTGGCTCAGTATCATTTATGTTCGACAGAAAAGGATTTATTGCCATAGAGAAGACAGAAGAGATAGATGAAGACGAGCTTACAATGCATGCAATAGAATTAGGGGCTGAAGATTTTACAACAGAAGAAGAGGTATTTGAAATCATAACTGATACTTCAGACTTCAATCCAGTAAGAGATGGGCTGCAAAATGAAGGTTATGCTTTTGTCGCAGCTGAAGTAACATATATACCTCAGACTTATACAATGCTCGAGTCAGAGGACGATATTAAGAATATGGAAAAGATGATAGACATGTTAGAGGACAATGACGACGTACAAGAAGTCTATCACAACTGGGATATATAACACCAAAAGACAGAGTCTGCTCTGTCTTTTTTAGGATGTCGTGGAGGTAATTATGAAAAATAGAATTTTGGCAATACTGACAGTTGTAGCAGTATCATTATTTTCTTTAGTGATGGCGCTGGAAAGAAACACATACAATCTGAATTACTATAATGAATCCTTTGTTGAAAATGGAGTTCTTTCTGTCACTTCAAAAACTGAAGAAGAACTTGAAATTGTTGCCAGGGATATAATAGATTATCTGAAGGGAAAAGATGACTCGCTTTTAAATGAACATTTCAATGAAAGAGAAATTAGTCACATGGAAGATGTCTTAGGACTTTTTAATATTGCAAGGGCAATTAAATTTTCTTCTTTTCTCATAATTCTATTCTCCGTTATTTACTTTATGCTTAAGAACAATACTAAGTTACTTGGTCGATATATGATAAAAGGACTATTAATCAATTATGCTGTCATACTGATACTCGCGATTTTGGTCGTCACGAACTTCAGTAAATACTTCGTGCATTTTCATGAGATTTTCTTTAACAATGACTTGTGGATTTTGGATCCTGCAAAAGATTTATTGATTCAGATGCTCCCCGAGCCGTTCTTTGTAAATATCGCAAAGAAGACAGGCTTCGATTTTATAAGATACATTCTACTTTCTCAGTTCATAGGATATATTTTATTTAGAAAAGGCCACTATGGGGTACCTAATGTAAAATTTAAACGCATGTAGTAAGATTTTTGGGTATAATATATAAGTACGACATTGAGCAATAAAAAGTTAGACAGAGTAGGCAACAGAGCGTTAAGTGTCAAGGGATGGGAAGTTGCCCTTGGACGAAAGATCATTCTGCGATTCGTTGCCGCATCCGCTGACAATTAAAGATACTTTCTTTAGTTGGCAGTCCTGTCGATTAAAGAAAGGAAGGTACAAGTGAAAAT
>JAVEXI010000067.1:0-7592 GCA_034004165.1 Gudongella sp.
ACTCGTTGTATATGAAGGAAAAGTCTATTAAATCATTTATTTTTCTCAAAAGATTGTCTTTTGGAACAATCAAATCATAAATGCCGCTGTATGGACTTAAAATCATAGTTTGCTGTTGCTGAATCATAGTATCACCCACTTGATTTGATACCATAATTATATCACAAACGTGCTTGAAATACTTGTAAAATCAACACTTCAAGCCCTTCTACACAAAAGCAAGTCATAGAAAATTTGTTTTTCCCATGACTTGTATTCTTTCATCTTATGAACTTTTTCAGTGGCCTCGTTAAAACTTCCAATGTTTTTAGCTCATCTTTTAGATAATGTTGTAAAAATATTTTTCCTTAAGGTCGTTCACCATTTTATCTTCTGCGTCTCTCATAACCTTTTCTATGGGGCAAGCGCGGTTCTCATCCACTTCACAAGTGAAAAGCGCTCCACTACCTTCAATGGCTTGAATGACATCATAAAAGCTAATTTCAGCCTTAGGTCTCCTAAGACTATAACCACCATTTACTCCAACAGTAGACTGAATAAGACCAGCCTTGACTAATTGAGTTAGTATCTTGGACAAGTAGGTAGGTGATATATTCATGTGACTAGCTAAAGGTTGAAGACTAAAATTGTCCTTGCCTTCTTGATTAACGAAATAAGCCATTATATGCAAAGCATAATCAGTTGCTTTCGTATACTTCATAGTTATTCCTCCTAAAAGATAATACAGACTGCATTTGTCTATTATTATACATGATGAGTTTTGCATTGTCAATAACAATTTTTGATTATTAATGAATTATCTGATTAATGGTAGTGGATAGGTTACAAAGTAAAAAATAATAAGGGAAAAATTTTTAGTCAACTTAAATGTCTTTTATATTTGTTAGATTGTATAATTAAATGCGACCCCTAAAATAAAAAAACTCACAACAAATCCTTAATCTCGTGTAAAATGTTAATAACGACAAAAACATGTATACGAAAGGGGATTGTTATGAGTCATAAATATTTTACCATAAATCAAAGAAATAAAATAGATGTTCTTAATAAAGAAGGATATTCTGCTAGAAAATTAGCTAAGATTCTAGGATGTCATCATTCTTCAATTAGTAGAGAATTAGCAAGGTGTACTGATTATTACTGTGCTTATAAAGCCAACCAAGATCAGAAAAATAAATCAAAAAACAAAGGTAGAAAAATCAAATTAAACACAAGATTAAAGTAGCATATAGAAAAAAACTAGGGGAAACTTGGTCACCCGAACAAATTGTAGGAAGAGATTTAGAAGGTATCATATCATTCAAGTCAATATATAATTAGATTTATAGAGGTTTGTTAGAAGTTTCTTTAAAAGTATTGAGAAGAAAAGGTAAAAGTAGAAAACCAAAAGATACTCGTGGAAAATTTAATGTTGGTACTTCAATATCCAAGAGGCCTAAGCATGTTAAAAAGCGTACTGAATTTGGTTATTGGGTGTTAGATACAATAATTTCATCAAGAGGCAAATAAACTAATGTATGGCTCAGAGATTCAAGAACTTGAACAGCTAATGATGCTTGTGCCGAATTTTTTACTAAGAAGAAGTGGGGTGATTGTTGTGCATAGAATTAGAAATGAAGAAGGGTCTATATGTTTTGAAAGAGACAATGGACTCATAACAGAGTATTGTAAATCAAATGCATCCAGTAGAGTCTCGAATCAAATTGCTGTCGGCGACATTAACTATGAAGAGATTATATGCAGCTGTTTCGAGAAATGCGAATCTCATTATCTGAATATACGGCTTGGGGACTTAATCAGGAACTACGATGGAGAACTCTTCTTAAGTCCCAAACATCGTTCCAGTTCCAAATGGTCTGCCGAATTCAAAATGAAGAGATAGAAAATCGAAGTCCAGCCTATCTGGCTACATTATTTTTGCTGACTGCAGATGATAACTTGTGGTGTGCAGCAATCTCTTCGTCAAGACGTCCGATGTTTTCAATCGATGTTTCAAGAGTTCTTATAGTCGTATTGATGCCATCAGAAGTCTGTAAAAGGAGTTTTACAAGCAATATCGTTTCTTCAAACGTCCGCTTGTTGGTGAGGAATTCTTTGAGCTTAAGCTTAAGCTGCTCGTTGATGATGAGCTTATGAAGCGTTGAGTCTAGTTTTTTAATCTCCACATTGATTCGATTAATTGCCTTATCATACTCAACTCTCACTTTTGCGTATCTTTTTTACATTTCACTATAAGTAAGCATGATATCTGATTTTACAGCGGTTTGCCAGTTCAAAGCATTTATTTCACAAAAAACCTTGAAATTACCAAGCTTATTCGTATACTGATTATGCTTCGCAGTAATGTCATTCATAGCTTTTATAATTGTTTCAATTTGATCACTAACCTTTGAAGAAGATGCCGGACTGATCTCTCTCGATCTCAAAGTAGATAATCTGTCTACTGTCAAAGATGGCAAGCTAATTGTTGAAGGAAAACGACTAAAAGTAGGACGTAGTATTTGTTTATCCGAGGTGACAGTTACAGATACGCAGGGAAAACTTTTGGCACACGGTATATTCAAACAGTTGATAACCCAAGGACTGCAGTCAATAAGTCAGGGGCCGTTTCAGCAATGGGATATCAATAGTTACCTCCGAAATTTATAGAAGCAGATACTTATATAGAAGGATAGAGCTATTTAACTTTTCATAACCAACTTTACTATTTATAAAAATCAGCAGGAGTATTTTCAAAACGAAGATTCCCCGCTTTTTTTATGCCTTTTTTAGGTCTTCAAATTAAAAGGAATCGCTCAACGGTATCTCACAGCGCCGCCGTTTAAAAACTCATCCGGCTAAGTTACGGAAGTGGCTGCACCAGCTATGGATGCCAGCACTTCGACATCCGCAAAACCTTTGACCTCATCTGGCATGCAAATCTGCTTTATATTAGACCTCTCTCTTATATAATAGCTGCATCTAGCTGCTTTCATTAGTTCGTAAAAAATAGGCATCAGAAAAATATTAAAAATATAGTTTACTTCTTGCATATATCTCGGAGATATATTATAATGCAGATGAGGTGAAATGCAGTGGATAAAATAAGCGCTACCCAAGCGGCACTTCTTGGTATACTGACCATAAAACCAATGAGTGCATACGAAATAGAGAAGTTTTCCAAAGAGAGTATAGGCTTTTTCTGGAATGAGTCTTATGGCAACATTCATAAGAATTTGAATATGCTCAATTCGAAAGAATTAGTTCAAATAATTGAATTGAATAGTAGTCGTAGGTTAAAAAAAGTTTACCAAATTTCTGCTTTGGGACAGAGTAAATTGACAAATTGGATTGAGCATAAACCGAAGGAAACTCTAATTCGGAATGAGTTGCTACTTAAGGTATTCATGTCTTCTGAAGAAGATATTGATGTTTTAATTGCACATCTTAATGCTGAAATATTGGAATTGAGAAATCATCTGAAAGTGCTGGAACAAATCGATGTGAATGTGGATAACCTTCCCATTGGTAAGTTCAGCAAAATACTTTGGAAAGTTACCATAGATAATGGTATGACGTATTGTCGGGCTACGATTGACTGGTGTGAAAGAACAATTCAAACTATAAAACAATATGAAAGAGGATAAAAAAATGAAAAATATTAAAATAATAGTTATATTCATAATAGTATGCTTTTCTGCTGTTGGTCTTTTATGGCTAAATAAAAACCCTATAATATCTTTGCAGCTTTTTGATGACATGCGCTTAAATGCTGCCTTGAACTATCAAATCACTTCACTGTTTCTTGCTTTTGCTGTAATAGCATTATCATTGCTCCTCAGTGGAACAAGATCTATCAGTTATTTAAAAGTGACCAAAATCGACGGTCCGGTTGGTGTTGAACCTTGGTTAGGTATAACGTCAAAAAATAAAGATACTTGGAGGAAGCTGGGTGCAAACTTTGCTTTAATCATATCGGTTGTGACGGCAGTTGTCATTTACTTACAAGTCTATCATGGAAATACCTTCAGATTTATCCTGGTGCCTAATCTTATTATGGTGTTTGTTTTTGCATTATCGAATAGCTTTGTCGAGGAATCCATCTTCCGTTTTAGCTTCGCCAGTGTGATTGAATCCACAGGACACTCTCGATATATTTCTCAAGGCCTATCGGCACTTACTTTTGGAGTGGTGCATTATTTCGGAACACCCTCTGGAATCTCCGGAGTATTGATGGCAGCTTTTATTGGTTGGTTTTTGTCAAAATCCATACATGAAACTAAGGGGTTCTTTTGGGCCTGGTTCATCCATTTTTTACAGGATGTAATAATCATGTTCGGATTTTATATGATAGCATTGTAGATTTTGGAATTATTACCTTGAAGATCAAGAAATAATGTTGGCACGGCTGGTGAGAATTTAGCACTCTCGGTGAACTGTAAAGCACGATTCATACCTTTGAAATAAGCGAATATCTGATCAGTAAGGAAGAAATTGGCTCCATACTTCTGGATGATTTCCCTTACTGGCTTCAAAACGCCATCCTGCATAAAGCATTTCTTGAAGAACGCACAATCGGCGTTATAAAAAAGTATGAGTTAGGAAAACTAATAAATAAATGCATGATATATACCCCACCACCAAGGGAATAATATCAAGCTACGACATCATTATTGTACTCTCAAGGCACGTTGAGTGTGTAGTATTGATGTCATGCTGTACCCATTGATTTTACTAGGTTTTTAGATGATGGCTAAATTAACTACTTGACCTAAAGTGTGTTTCTGCGTCAACGGGAACATATCGACAACACTTATACTGGTAACTCAAGTAGGTTGAGTGGATGAAATGAATTTTGTGTAGGTTGAGAAGTCAATATAGATAACAGCATGAAAGTGGGTGAATTTATGAAGTTTGAGTTAAATGACTATAGAAAAGAACTTACAGACGAAGAAATTATTGAAGATATTAAGCGTGTAGCACAAGAATTGGAACATGATTATATTTCAATTTCTACTTACAGAAAATGTGGACAATATTCACAGACTGCAATTCAAGGTCATTTTGGAACTTGGAAAAATGCACTGTCTATAGCAGGATTGCGCAACGAAAGAACAAAATCAGAGTTAAAGCGAATAAAAAATGAAGATTATTATGCTGATTTGCAACGTATAGCGAAACAACTTAATAAGGATACCGTATTATACAAAGAATATAGACAGTATGGAAAATATGCAGCTGAGCATGTTTTTTCAAGATTTAAAACTTGGGATAAAGCGTTGTTGGCTGCAGGGCTTCAACCTACTGGTTTAGCTAGAAGTAGGATTGACGAACAAACGCTTTTTGATGAGTTGGAGCGCATATGGACAAAATTAGGAAGGCAACCAACATCAACTGATATAACGAAGGGGAATATATCAAAATATTCTCTTGATACATACAAACGAAGATTTGGCGGTTGGAGAAAGGCATTAGAAGCTTTTGTTGAATATATCAATTTGGATAGTTTAGAGGAAATAGATGAAGAAGAAATAAAGGAAAATAAAATAAATGATCATGACAATATTTCTAAAACGGTTAATGTAGAAAAGCCTCTTCAAAAGAAAGAGCACAGGACTTCAAGAAATATAAATGCACGGATGCGTTTTAAGGTTTTGAAGAGAGATAATTTCAAATGTTGTGCTTGCGGTGCATCTCCAGCAAAAGATCCATCTGTAGATTTACATGTAGACCATATTATTCCTTGGGCTAAAGGTGGAGAAACAGTAGTTGATAATTTGCAGACGCTATGCTCAAAGTGTAATCTTGGGAAAAGCGATATATTATAAATCGATATGTTTCCGAGAACGGACACACTCAAATGACATTCATTCTGTCCTCTCGTTCCACGTGGAGACAGTAGTATTGATGTCACGCGCAAACCCTTGAAAATACAGTGTTCCAGAATAACATCCATAATGACCACTCGACCTAAAGTGTGTTTTTGCGTTTGTGGAAACATATCGACAGGTAAGAAAATGAACGTAGGGTTGAGTGGACAGATTTGATAACATCAGTAGAGTTGTGATGAAAGGTTAGATGTTAAAAGCCGTACAATGAAGATATTATTGTTTGATATAAACAGAATAAAAGTAGTATAGAGCCGACAAAAAGAGGCATAGGAAGTCGAGTCAATTAAATTCTGATAAGATATGATTTTAATGAGGTTGAGAATATGGATTGGGTTAAACAGTTGAATGAATCAATAAACTATATCGAAGAAAATCTTACGGGTGAAATATCCTATGAAGTAATATCAAAAATTGCAGGATGTTCTGTTTATAATTTTCAAAGAATGTTTTCTTATATTGCAGACAAGCCATTATCTGAGTATATAAGAAGTAGGCGCTTAACAATGGCAGCTTTTGATTTATTAAACAGCACAGACAGAATAATTGATATTGCATTTAAATATGGGTATGAGTCCCAAGATGCATTTACACGCGCGTTTAAAAATTTTCACAGTGTACTTCCTTCAAGTGTCAGAAACGGAACAGTTCAGCTCAGATCCTGTCCAAGACTCTCCTTTCAAATTTTAATAAAGGGAGAAAATTATATGAATTATCAAATTGAACAATGGCCAGCATTTAAGGTAATGGGAATCTCGCACAAAGTAAAGACATCAACTGCATTTCAAGTTATCCCCAAGATATGGGAAAAAGCATGGAAAGACGGAACCATGTCAAGGTTCATAGAGAATTTTCCGGATTACAGACCTGCTGGATTTTTAGGAATTGCTGCTGGTGGACAATGGGGAGATTCTGAAGAAATGAACTACATAATTGCTGTCACAAGCCATGTTGATGTACATGAATGTAAACACTTTCCTGTACTTGAAGGAATGCAGGAATTCTCTTATCCTGCTGCAACATGGGCGATTTTTGAGGCTAATGGAGAACTACCGGACTCGACACAGAAGGTATACAAGCAGTTTTATACTGAGTGGCTTCCTAATTCGGGCTATGAACTGGCGGACATGCCGGTTATCGAATGTTATATTCAGGAAAACCGTCAGGAAGTTTGGATTGCAGTGATAAAGAAATAGAGAGGTGAAGTAGCTATGGAATATTCATTTAAGTCAGGCTATTATAATGAAGGGAATAGGATATTTATAAAAGTACCATTCAATGTTTGGGATACTTGTGGTAAGAAAGGTAATATACCTATTAAAGCTGTTATTGAGAATATAACCTTTGAATGCAAGCTAATACCAAAAGGAAATGGAGAAGATAAAGTCCGTATAATGGTGTAAAAACTAAAAATAAATAAAATGAGCCAAAATGATCGTCCTCGGTTAAAATAAAAGTAACCAAACAAATACCTAACTGAGGAGATGAACAAAATGGCTCAATTAAATATTACACTGGATACTGAACTTTTGCACGGACTTTTTACAAAAGATAACCGAGATGATGCATTTTCTAAATTGCTTGAAGTGATCCTCAACCAGGTTTTGATAGCTCAATCTACTGAACAACTTGGTGCAGACCCATATGAACGCTCAGAAGGTCGCACAGCATACCGCAATGGGTTTAGGGACAGAGAACTTACCACAAGGGTTGGAACCCTTACAC
>JAVEXI010000017.1:0-36371 GCA_034004165.1 Gudongella sp.
ATGAGTGGCTTTGCCAGCACGAACAATCCTAATGCAGATGGCAACCCAATTAATAGAGTCATTCTTATTCCAGAAGATATTATTTCGCTAAGTTCTTTTTTTGATCTTCTAGCACTCGCAGTGGAAATTGCAGGTACCAGGCTCATGGAAATTGCAATGGAAAATACCTGAGGTAGGTTTACCAGGGTCTGTGCCATACCCTTGAGTTGTCCATACAGGTCGTTGGCGGTCTTTGCAGAATACCCTATGTCTTGCAATCTCCTAAAGACTAAAGCTGCATCTATGGTGTCCATTACAGGAGCAATTGTCGACCCTATGGTTATGGGCACTGCTATGAGCAGGAGATCTCTGATTATCTTGTCAGCTGTATATTCTGGTGTATCTAATGATGAATTAATCTCTTTATTTATATCAAAACGACGTTTGAAATAAACTATAATTATTGTGGCAGCCCCTACAAATGCTCCAACTGAGCCTCCAAAGGAAGCCCCTCCGGCAGCAATCGGAAGTCCTTTATTGAGTAATACAACCGTTAAGAACAACCCAGTACCCACTCTGAACAGCTGCTCCAACACCTGTGACAGTGCCGTTGGAACCATAGTCTGACTTCCCTGGAAAAAGCCTCTAAACGCTGACATTATCGGCACAAATAATAATGCCGGAGCAAGAGCTATCAATGCATAATATGCATCGGGATTTCCTATTCGCTGAACAATCCAATTTGCTCCAAAGGCAATTATCATGGATGTTATAATCCCAAGCCCTGTTAATGCAGTCAAAGAAACCTTGAATATCTTATGGGCATTTCTGTAGTCTCCAAGTGCTCTCCTCTCACTTACAAGCTTGGCTATGGCAACAGGAATACCCGCTGTAGAAAGAGCCAGCAGTAGCACATAAATTGGATAAGCCGTCTGATAGTATCCTATTCCTTCATCTTTAATTATGTTAGAGAGGGGGATTCTGTATACGGCACCCAAAATTTTAACAATTATTCCTGCGATGCCCAATACAGCAGCACCCTTTAAGTAGTTTTGTCCTTTTGTCGTCATGGACTTTCCTCCTGAATTCACGAGTTCTGCTAAATATATCTCTTAATCTCTGCGTTATTTACAAGATTCTTGACGTACTCGTAATATATTTCATCCTTCATTTTCTGCTCGGCTTTGTCCTTAAGATCTTCAAAGGAGTCAAGCCTGTCATCCACCCTGATGACATGATATCCAACTTCTGTCTTTACAACTCCACTCACTTCTCCAACTGGAAGCGTAAACGCTGAATCTTCAAATTCGATTATTGAGTAGAAGCCTCTTGAAAAGTAACCGAGATCTCCACCTCTTATTGCTGATTCGCTGTCAAGTGACTCCAAAAGTGCGATGTCTTCAAATTTTTCTCCATTTTCCAGTCTATTTATAATTGCCAGGGCATCTTCTTCATTTCCCAAAAGGATATGGCTCGCCCTAACTTCTATAAGTGATTCCAAGTTATCATCAAAATATTTTCTTAAGTCGCTTTCAGTGATTTCAGTCTCAGAAATAACATCTTCTCTATGTTTTTCTGAAATCAAGCTGTAATTAATATAATCTTCAAAGTAATCCATGTCTATTCCTCTGTCAGAAAGAAAATCCTGGAAAGCACTTTCATCTCCAACATCTGAAATGAATGCATCCTCTGCACTCTTAAGTTCAGTTTCAGCGACTGTTATACCACGACTTTTAGCGTCTTCTACAATAAGCTTTTTGACAATCAAACCCTCTAAAAGAGCTTCTCGTTCGCTGTCCTCTACAGTTCGCCCGTCAAATCCAATCTGAGAAAGAGCATCTTCTCCGCGTTCTCTTATAAGTGATTGAATGACTATTTCAAAATCTCTGTCAAACTCACTTTGAGTGACTTCTATGCCATTTACTTCTACCATGACGCCTTCCTTAGTCTGTTGACAGCCTGTAATCGATGCTATAGTCAAAAGAAGAATTAAAGTTAATATTTTCATTCTATGTCTCACATTACCACAATCCTTTCAAATTTTGCCAGGTTACACTATATTACTGCGCACCAAAATTGTCAATTAGTTCTATTAGTTCTCTTAAGCGATTTAGTATATCTCCTTTCACAGCAACGGAAATCTCTGGTTTGTTTGAAAGGTCAAACTCAATCTCTTTACCGTATCTTCCTGATAACTGTCCAATTAGTTCTGGTACTAGAAATCTGGTGTCAGCATATTCAAGTACAATTTTTGAATTCCTTTGAAATATTGATTTTATTCCATTTTTACTTGCAAGAGCTCTGACATACGAAATGTTCATCAAATTTTCAACAGGCTTTGGCAGGTCTCCAAACCTGTCAATTAACTCATCTATTACCTCTCTGTAATCAAACATGCTCTCGATGGATGAAATTTTCTGATATATCTCGATTTTTTGCTCTTCATCCTCAATGTACCTTGATTCTATGAAGCCGTCAACGTCAATATCCATCTGTGTGTCAAGTCTTTCGTCAACTACATCGCCTTTTAGCTTTCGCACAGCTTCTCCAAGATACTTAACATAAAGATCATAGCCTATTGTTTCTATATGGCCGTGCTGCTCCATGCCGAGTAGATTGCCAGCACCTCTGATTTCAAGGTCTCTCATGGCAATTTTAAAACCTGATCCAAACTCAGTGAACTCCCTGATAGCTCGAAGTCTCTTCTCAGCAACCTCCGATAATACTTTGTCTTTCTCATATGTGAAGTAAGAATATGCTATACGATTAGATCTGCCTACTCTTCCCCTAAGTTGGTACAACTGAGAAAGTCCCATTTTGTCAGCATCATGTATGATTATTGTATTAACATTCGGTATATCGAGACCAGTTTCAATAATTGTAGTGCAAATCAGCACGTCAGATTCTTTGTTGAGAAAGTCCATCATGGTCTTCTCCAGTTCTCGCTCGGTCATCTGACCATGTCCAATAGCAAACACTGCCTCTGGTATAAGTTCCTGAAGCTCCATTGCTACTTTATCTATAGTTTCAACTCTGTTGTATACGTAATAAACTTGGCCTCCTCTGGATATCTCCTTAAGTATAGCCTCTCTTATAAGTGACTTGTTATGCTCAGTCACATAGGTCTGAATAGGAAATCTCTCTTCTGGTGGATCTTCTATAACTGACATATCTCTTATGCCAACCAGAGACATATGAAGAGTCCTTGGAATGGGAGTTGCTGTAAGAGTAAGTACGTCTACAGATTCTTTCAGTTTCTTCAGGCTCTCTTTGTGCCTTACTCCAAATCTTTGTTCCTCGTCTACAATCAACAGCCCCAAGTCTTTGAATTTTACGTCCTTCGAAAGGAGTCTGTGAGTACCAACAACTATATCAATAGCTCCTTTCTCAATGAGTCTGGCACTTTCCTTTTGCTCTTTTTGAGACCTGAATCTACTGAGCATGGCAATTTTAACAGGGAATGTGCCAAATCTATCTGACAGAGTATTGTAATGCTGTTGGGCAAGAATTGTAGTTGGAACCAGAATAGCTACCTGCTTTCCATCCATTATTGCCTTAAAAGCAGCTCTAAGTGCTACTTCTGTCTTTCCGTAGCCTACGTCTCCGCACAACAACCTATCCATAGGCCTTGGTTTTTCCATATCTTCCTTTATTTCGGCTGAAGACACCAACTGTCCATCAGTCTCCTCATAAGGAAACATGTCTTCAAATTCACTTTGCCAGGCGGTATCCCTAGAAAACTCATAGCCTTTTAACTTTTCCCTCTTGGCATAAAGCTCCAGCAATTCCTCTGCCATGTCTTCAATTGCTTTTCTGGTCCTGGACTTTGTTCTAATCCACTCTCCTCCACTAAGTCTGTTAACTTTAGGCTTAGCGGAGTCTGCCCCAATATATTTCTGTATCATTACCATCTGCTCAACAGGAAGATATAATCTATCGTTTCCCTTATATTGAATTAAAAGATAATCCTTTTTAATTCCCTGAACAGAGAGTTGTTTAATTCCGAGATATTGTCCAATACCATAGTTTTCATGAACTACAAAATCGCCTTCTTTTAAATCTCCAAAACTCAAAGAAGATTCTTTCTTTGGCAGTTTGTCCTTTCTTTTCTTCGTTCTTCTCTTTCCAACTCCAAAGATATCTTTGTCGCTTATGACTGCAAGTTTCACTCCCTCATATTCGAACCCAGACCTAACTGAGCCTGGTGTTATGAAAAGCTGTCCTGTAGATATCTTCAGTTCTCTGTCATAGTGCAATTCACTTGCTATATCCATTTTATCAAGTGTTTCTACAAGCCTCTTACCCCTGTCTTCATCACCTGAGAGTATTATAGTCTTGTATCCTCTATATCTTAGCCGTTCAATGTCGTCCTTAAGAATATCTATTTTCCCATGATATACAGCCATTTGTCTGCTGGAAAACTGATGAATTGCTTTAGGAGGAAAATTTGCATCCTGTTTTAAAAACACTGCACTGGTCAGACACATTGATTTTTGCGATCTTTCAACGATATCATCAAATCTTAATTTTAAAAGAAAATGTGAGCTGAGTATTTCGCCAGCTTCAAAGAGATCAGATGCTCTCGCGTCAAAATTTTCTGCACTAAGCCTTGCAGATTCTTCTATTCTCCTAGGCTCATCAAACAATAGCAATGCCTCACTACTTAGAAAACTGAAGATGTCCGAACTGTCATTTTCGCTAAAATACGGAAGCAGTAAATCACGGTTTGGTATATGAACTCCCTGCCTTAAGTATTCCTCATATCTTGTAAATTTTTCTTCAGCTTTAGCTGCTGCTTCAGAACCTTTTTCAGCTTTCTCAAAGAGCGCAAGGTCTGCTTGAAGCCTATCTGCTATTACGTCGCTTTCAACAGATAGAGGAATCTCCTGAGATGGTTCAATTACAACACTTTCTATTACCTCAATAGATTTCTGTGTTGTAAAGTCAAATGTCCTAATTGAATCTACCATCAAGTCAAAGAATTCTATTCTAACAGGATTTGACATGTCAGGAGAAAATATATCCAGTATTCCGCCTCTGATGCTGAACTGTCCCTGAGCTTCAACCATATTGACTCTCTCGTATCCTGAGCGGATTAAGAGTTCTGAAAGAGAATCCAGGGAATAGTCTTTCCCAATTTCTATCTTTAATCTCAGCCCTTCAAATATATGTTTTGAAGGCAACCTATCAGATACTGCATCGACAGAGGAAATTATTATTAATTTTTCATCCTTGATGAGCTTAGACAATACTTTTAATCTCTGGTATGTCTTTTCTCTGCTGTATGCATCTATATCGTAAAAAATCATTTCTTTCCTTGGAAACATTACAACTCTATCATCGCCGAGCATCCCTCTTATATCTTCATAAAGTTGCCTTGCTCGGCTTTCATCGTATGTAACTAACAAGAGCTGCCTGCACGTGTGCTTATTGATTGCAGCACAAAAATGCCCTAAGTTCTCTTCTATGAGTCCGTGCACAGATATTGGCGTCACGCCATCATCTATGTCCTTAAGAAGATTCCCGTAAGGCTTAAGGTCCAGCAGTACATCGAGCAAAAAATCGTTCATACTATCTTCCTTTATTCAACGTCACAAGCCCAGGTTTCATTCCTGGGCCCCGTTTTTAGAATTAAAAATATTCATGGCTGCATCCACCCCGTCAGTGAGAATCATCTTTGTTGCCTGTGCAGCTCTTACGATCATTTTATCTATTTCTTCTCTTTCTTCTTTTGAAAATTTACTTAGGACATAGTCTGCAAGGTCATAGTATTCGGGATTTTTGCCAATACCCAGTTTAATCCTTGTAAACTCATCTGTCCCTATATGTGAAATGATGGATTTCATTCCATTATGTGAACCTGCGCTACCTCTTTTTCTTATCCTTATACTTCCAAATTGTATATCTATATCGTCAACCAAAATTATAAGGTTGGACTTATCAAGTTTGTAGAAGTCGAGTACCTCTCTGACTGCTTCGCCGCTCTTGTTCATATAGGTGAGAGGTTTTATTAGCAGTACTTTCTCTCCTGCTATAAATCCTTCACCAGTCATGCTCTTAAACTTAATTCTGTCGACTCTTATCCCATTTTCAGCGGCAAAAACATCCAACACATCGTAGCCAGCGTTATGCCTCGTCTTTTCATACTCTCTGCCCGGATTTCCCAGACCCGCAATAACGATCACAATACCAACTCCCGGTTTTATCAGTCAAAAATTATACTGACAGACTCATTTGAATTTATCCTTCTGACCGCTTCAGCGAAAAGCGGAGCCACACTTACGACCTCTATTTTGTCTATACGTGCACTTTCTTCAAGAGGAATGGTATCTGTTATTACAAATTTTTCGAGTTCTGAGTTAAATATTCTGTCGAGAGCTGGACCAGATAGAACACCGTGGGTGGCGCATCCGTAAACTTTCTTTGCTCCAAAACTCTTTAAAACGCTTGCAGCCTTAACTATTGTGCCTGCTGTATCAATAATATCATCGACCAATATTACGTTTTTACCTTCTATCTCACCTATTACATTCATAACCTCTGAGACATTGGCCTTTGGCCTCCTCTTTTCGATTATGGCTATAGGAAGGTCAAGTATGTTTGCAAACGTCCTGGCTCTTGTAACTCCGCCAAGATCCGGTGAAACTATTACAGTGTCCTCGTCAACAAAGCTCTTAAAGTGGTTTGCAAGGATAGGAACTGCTGAAAGGTGATCCACGGGAATATCAAAATATCCTTGAATCTGTCCAGCGTGCAAATCCATAGATACCACTCGGTCTGCTCCTGCTGTAGTAAGAAGATTTGCTACGAGTTTCGCTGTGATTGGCTCTCTCGCCTTCGTCTTTCTATCTTGTCTTGCATATCCATAGTATGGTATGACAGCATTAATTCTTCCTGCTGATGCCCTTTTTACTGCGTCGATTAGAATCAGAAGCTCCATTAAGTTGTCATTTACAGGTGAATTAGTGGGCTGGATTATAAAAACATCGCACCCTCTGACAGTTTCGCGTATATTGACATTTATCTCCCCATCGCTAAACTGTGTTACGTCACAATCTCCGAGTTCTGTCCCTAGCTCGTGACATATCTTTCTTACAAGATCTCTGTTGGCATTTCCAGTAAATACCTTTATTCCTCCTAAACAAAGGTTCATCAAAACTTCCTCCTATTTTTGTTTTTTGAAGCCCTTTTTATCTACCCAGCCTTCTTTATTGACCTGTCTTGCTCTGGCTATGGACAGGTCTCCTTCCTTAACATCATCTGTTATGGTAGAACCTGCTGCAACATAACCCCAGTCTTCTACAGTGAGCGGTGCAATAAGATTTGAATTACTACCTATAAAAGCGTTGTCACCAACTATAGTCTTTGACTTATACACGCCATTATAATTTACAAATACTACGCCGCACCCTATATTTACATTCTTACCCACATAAGCATCTCCTATGTAGGAAAGATGACTTGCCTTTGACCCGTCAAGCATAGTCGAATTTTTGACCTCGACAAAGTTTCCAATTTTTACACAGCTTCCTAATACGCTTCCTGGCCTTAAATGAGCAAATGGTCCAATGTGACTTTCAGATCCAACTTCGCTGCACTCAATGAGAGAAGAGTCTATTGAGACATTATCTTTGACAATACTATCCACAATTCTGGTATTCCCGATTATTTCACAATTCTCGCCAATCACAGTACTACCTTTAATAGCCACACCAGGGTGAATTATGCTGTCTTTACCAATTTCTACCCCGGCATCTATGTATACTGTATCAGGATTTATCATGGTAACTCCCTGAGCCATATGTTGACTGTTTATTCTGTCTCTCATATGCTTTTCAGCTTCTGCAAGCTGCACTCTGGAATTTACTCCTAGTATTGAAGTGCTTTCTTTTGCAGCTACAGCACCTACGTTTAAGCCTTCTTGAACCAAAAAACCAACTGCGTCTGTAAGATAGTACTCCCCCTGACTATTGTCGTTGGTAAGACTATCTAAAGCATCTCTTAGGGCATCTGAATCAAAGCAGTAAATACCTGCGTTTATCTCATTTGTCCTTCTTTCTTCCTCAGAGGCATCTTTTTGTTCAACTATCTTTGATAATAGTCCGCTTTCATTTCTAATTATCCTTCCGTACCCATCAGGATTATCTAAAAATGCAGTAAGAACCGTCGCTGAAAATCTACCTGATTCGTGATGCTCAATCAAACTTTTCAGTACCTCTGGTTCAATGAGGGGAGTATCTCCACACAAAACCAGTATGGTAGATTTGCTTTCTACGTGTGGCATTGCCATCATTACAGCGTATCCCGTGCCATAAGGCGCTCCATCATGAATGGGTTGTTCTGCAAATACAATGCCTTCTTTAGCAAAACTTTCCATGATTTCTTCTTTTTTATGGCCTACAACAACTACATTTTTTTCAATACCTGCTTTTGAAGACGCATCCAATACGTGTTCGAGCATGGGTAATCCGCACACTTTGTGCATGACCTTAGCGTGCTCAGACTTCATCCTGGTGCCTTCTCCAGCAGCCAAAATTATACTAATATTCATCGGTATTCTACACCTCTTTTTTTGTTGCCTCTATAATATTTTAACCCATTTATTCTATAAGTCCACCCTAAATATGAATTAGTTTGATAAATTCCCATCGAAAAGTAAAAGAGCCCCGTGGGCTCTCTTACTCTGTGACTTCAGCTTCCAGTGTCTTTTCATACTCGGAAAAGACCGCTTCCTGAATCTTCTGCCTAGTGGTGGCATTAATTGGGTGAGCGATGTCCCTAAATTCACCATCAGCCATCTTCCTGCTTGGCATCGCAATGAACAGGCCATTCTGTCCCTCAATTACTTTGATGTCATGTACGACGAACTCATCATCAAAAGTAACAGAAACAATTGCCTTCATCTTGCCTTCCTCAGTAACCTTTCTGACCCTTACGTCCGTAATCTTCATAGTCTCACCACCTTCCCCGACGAGCATACAAAATCGACCCTATAGTTTTTTCAATAATACGATTTTAGTTTTTAACTTCTCACTATATTTATTCTACACAAATTTGAAAAATCCTTCTTTTTTTTGAAAATTAAAAATTTTCTTTTAAGAACAATCAAATTTGTTCTTTATTATTATTTTTGATATGATATAATCATTCAGTGGCACTTTGGGACGATTTTTAGGATGTGCCATATTTATGTGAAGACAACTGCTTATCAGGGGGAAAATATATGTTTGAATTTAATTTTGATGTCGCAAAGCAAAATACTATTCATTTTATAGGTATTGGCGGCATCAGCATGAGCGGGCTCGCTGAAATACTGCTCAGCAGAGGTTTTACAGTTACTGGCTCCGACAATACTGATAGTCATATCGTCAGGCACTTGAGAGAACACGGTGCCAGAATCTTTATAGGGCATTCTCCATCGAACATACTTGATGCAAAACTTGTCATCTATACAGATGCTATTCCTGACAACAATGTTGAGTTGGTCGCTGCCAGGTCTTCTGGAGTAGAAGTAGTGGACAGAGCAACTTTTCTTGGTGCAATGATGAGAAATTTCAAGCACTCTGTAGCCGTTTCTGGAACCCATGGTAAGACGACAACAACAAGCATGATAGCTACAATTATTAATTACCCAGAGATTGATCCGACAATCCTATTGGGAGGAGAGCTGGATTCCATAGGTGGCAATGCCAAACTTGGTTCTAACAACTACCTTCTCACTGAAGCTTGCGAATATAAAGCTAATATACTGAAATATTACCCGTCTATCGCAATTGTACTCAACATGGATGAAGATCATCTCGATTATTTCAAAAGTATTGCCCATATCGCAGATACTTTTAAGGGTTATATAGATAACGTTGGTACTGACGGCATTGTTATAGGGAATGCAGACGATTTTGAAGTTTCAAAGCTCATAAAGAATACAGGTTCTAAAGTTATAAGCTTTGGAGTTCATGAAGAAGCTGATTTCAAGGCAGAAAATATTTCTTACGACTCTGCTGGTCACCCTGAGTTTGACCTGATTGCTTATGGCGAAAATTGGGGGCGAGTATCCTTAAAGGTAATGGGACTTCATAATGTTTACAATGCTCTCGCAGCAATAACAGCGGCGAGCTGCCTTCCGATTGATAGAAATGATATTTTAATGAGAATATCCAACTATGGCGGAGTTCATAGAAGGTTGGAGACCAAAGGATACTTGGGTGGAATAAGAATAATAGACGACTATGCTCATCATCCAACTGAAATTAAGGCTAGTTTGGAAGCTTTGAGAAAGTCCACAAACGAGAAAATATACTGCATATTCCAGCCTCATACATTCACTAGAACCAGAATATTATTAGACAGCTTCTCAGAAGCGTTCAAAGATGCGGACAAAATTATTATTGCGGACATCTACGCTGCCAGAGAACTTGACAATGGGGAAGTTCATTCTAAAGACCTTGTCGAAAGGATAAGGAGCAAAGGGTCAGATGCAATCTATCTGGGTTCATTTTCTGAAATCGAGGACTATGTATTAGGAGAAGTTTCTGAAAGTGATGTGATTGTAACCATGGGAGCAGGAAATGTTTACCAGATTGGAGAACACATCCTCGAAAGAAACTACAAAAGAGCAACTGTATAATAATTTGCAAATTTAAAGCACGATGAGAAAAAAATCATCGTGCTTTTTTATACTATTTAATATTTGAAAAATCCTTCTTTTGTCTTTCTTCCCAAAAGATTTGCCCTTACCATTTTCCTCAGCAATGGATGAGCTCTGTATTTTGGATCCTGGTATTCGTCATATAAAACGTCCATTATTGCAAGACACACGTCTAATCCCACCAAGTCTCCTAGAGCAAGTGGCCCTATCGGATGATTTGCACCAAGTTTCATCGCTTCGTCTATATCAACAGCTGATGCAACCCCATCGGCCAATATTCCCACAGCTTCGTTTATCATCGGAATTAGTATCCTATTGACTACAAATCCTGGAGCCTCTGCTACTTCGACAGGAGTTTTTCCAAGTTCTTTTGCAAGGTCGGATATAGTATTCTTTGTACTATCAGATGTACCAAGCCCACTTATGACTTCGACTAGCTTCATGACTGGTACTGGGTTAAAGAAGTGCATTCCAATTACTCTGTCTGGGTTAGCCGTAGCGTTGGCTATTTCAGTTATGGATAATGATGATGTATTAGTAGCCAGAATCGCAGTGTCTTTTACCAGTGCATCCAATGTTTTAAATGTTTCTTTCTTAATAGCCATATCTTCAGAAATAGCTTCAATCACCAGATCTGAATCTGCTACATCCTCGATATTAGTCGTTAAGGAAATGTTCGACAAGGTTTTCTCCATTTGTTCAGGAGTAATTCTCTCTTTTGCTACTAATCTTTCAAGTGATTTAGCTATTGGAGCTACACTTGCCCTTGGGTTTGCCTCATCTATCGACCTGACCCATACACTGACCTCAAAATCTCTCTCAGCAAATATCTGTACAATTCCCAGTGCCATGGTACCTCTTCCAAGAACACTTACTTTTTTCATAGTTCCCGCACCTCCGTTATTTTGTTTTAAACTCTGGATTTCTCTTATTCAAAAAAGCATCCATGCCTTCCTTCTGATCGAAAGTTGCAAAGCACATACTGAATAATCCTCTTTCAATTTCCAATCCTGTTTCAATGTCCGTCTCAATGCTCCTATTTATTGCTGATTTTGCATATCTAACAGCAAGCTGTCCTTTAGAAGCTATGCTCTCCGCCAGTTTCAAAGCACTATCCATCAGTTCTTCTGGCTCAACGACATAGCTGACCAACCCAATCCTTTCTGCTTCTTCTCCATCTATAACTGAACCTGTAAATATGAGTTCCTTAGCTTTTGATGCACCGACTATTCGCGGTAGCCTGTTGGTTCCTCCAAACCCAGGAGTAACCCCAAGTCCTACTTCTGGCTGTCCAAACTTTGATTTTACAGATGCAATTCTAATATCACACGACATGGCAAGTTCGCAGCCACCACCAAGAGCAAATCCATTTATTGCAGCTATGACTGGTTTGTCCAAAATTTCTATCTTTCGAAATACTTCAAGTCCAATCCTTGCAAATTCCCTTGCTCCTTCAGGATCCATATCCTTCATTTCAGCGATGTCTGCTCCAGCGACAAAAGCCCTGCCTTCTCCAGTAATTATCAGCACGTAAATTGAATCTTCGGCTGATATGTAGTCAACAGCCGCATTAAGTTCTCTCAACATATCTGTATTTAAAGCATTGAGAGCTTCAGGTCTGTTGATGGATAGTACGGTAACATTGCCAGTTTGTTTTAATATTAAATGTTCAAATTCCAAACTCATCCCTCCCATTTATTATGATACCTCAGACGGGTATTTATGACAAATCATTTATCAAAATCCTGGCTTTTCCAGTAGTCTGAACATATTTCGCTTATACTGTTCAACACCTGGCTGATCAAATGGATTCACACCCTGAATGTAACCAGAAATAGCACAGGCTTTTTCAAAGAAGTAAACCAGCTTGCCAAAAATGTATTCATCCATATAAGGAACGCTTATTGTAAGGTTTGGTACCCCTCCCTCAAGGTGTGCTAATACCGTACCCTCATGAGCCATTTTATTTACGTATCCAATTGATTTTCCCTGCAGATAGTTTAAGCCGTCGAGATTGTCTTCATCACCCTTTATTACAATATCTTCTTTCCAGTCATCAACAGCTATACTGGTTTCAAAAATATTTCTCATCCCGTCCTGAATCAACTGCCCCATAGAATGGAGGTCCGCAGTAAAGCTTACGCTCGCTGGAAATATTCCCTTGCCGTCCTTACCCTCTGACTCTCCATAGAGCTGTTTCCACCATTCACCCAGATACTGAAGCGAAGGACTGTAGCTGACCAATATCTCAATGTTTTTACCTTTTCTACTGAGTATCTGTCTGATTGCGGCATATTGATAGCATTTATTTCGATTAAAATCTGGCTCAAGGTATTCTACATATGCCGAGTGTGCTCCCTGAAGCATTCTCTCCACATCAAGCCCTAAGCATGCAAGCGGGAAAAGCCCCACGGCAGTCAATACTGAATACCTGCCTCCAATGTCGTCAGGTATTGTAAAGGTCTCATAGCCCTCTTTATCGGCAAGAAATCTCAGTGCTCCTTTTTCGCTGTCTGTAGTAGCAATAATTCTTTTTTTTGCTTCATCCTCGCCATATCTATTTTCCAGGTACTCTCTAAATATTCTGAAAGCTACTGCTGGTTCTGTGGTTGTTCCCGATTTTGATATTACGTTAATCCATACGTCCTTACCTTCCAGCACATCAAATAAATCAGAATAATATTTTGGAGACATATTATTTCCTACAAAAAACAACTGAGGCCCTTTTCGATGCCCTTTGTCGACAGAGTTATAGAAAGAATGCGTAAGAGCCTCCATGGCAGCTCTTGCACCCAGATACGAACCTCCTATGCCAATGACCAAAAGCACATCTGCTTTTTCTCTTACAGTCTCTGAAAGCTTTATAATTCTTTCTAATTCTTCTCTGTCGTACCTTTCTGACCAGTCCAACCAACCAGTAAATTCACTTCCTGCTCCGGTTCTGTTGTGCAACTGGTTATGCGCTGCTTCAATTTGTGGCATGATGCTTTCGACTTCATGTTCTCTAATAAATCCCTTTGAATAGTCAAAATCAACAAACATGGATACCACTCCTTTTTTAAAAATAAAACCCAGAATCCTCATTCCGGGTTTAAACGTCTATTCCAGCACTTCGAGCAATACTAACGCATAATCGTCGTTCTGTTCTCCCCAGCTGTGTATAATAAATTTATCTTCTATTTCCTTGAGCATGTTGTCTGGGTTTTTCTTTACGGTATCAATAACTCCTTCAATCCCAAACTGTATGTCATTGTGATCTCTGGCTTCAGTTATTCCATCGGTATAAAGTAATACCTTGTCGCCAATCTCAAGTGAAACTTCCTTTTGTTTATATCTTACCTCCCCAAATAGCATTGTTATAGGGTAGCCTTTTATTTTTAACGGCTCTATTTCTCTTGCATTAAATTTTATAGGATAACAGTTGTGACCCGCATTTGAGTACGCAAATCTGCGAGTAGATTTATTGTATACACCATAAAAAATGGTGAAATACTTGTCCGGCTCCATGTCCAGGGCAGAAAAACGTCTGTGTAACTCTTCTAATGCCAATGAGGGCTCGGTTATCTCGTCCTTTATACTCCGCATTGTCTCTTTGATGAACATAGTCATCATGGAAGCTGCAATGCCATGGCCTGCCACGTCACAAATGTAAACTCCCAAGTTGTAATCGTCAATATAGAATATGTCGAACATGTCGCCACTGAGCATTTCTGATGCTTTATATATATAGTCGACCTCGACATTCTCTATCCTTCCTCTTCTTGGAAGGACTCTTTCTTGTATTCTCCTGGCAAAATGAAGGTCTTTACTAATCTTTTTATTTCTATCTATGAGTTCAAGTTCAAGTTTTCTTTCCCTTGTCACATTTCTAAAAACCTGGACAGCCGCGTTTATATTCCCAGAACTATCCTTAACCGGTGAACTCTTCACACTGAAGTACTGCCCGTTGATAATTTCCTCTTTTTGAACAGTCTCCCCTGTCTGGATACTATTTTTTGTTATACAGAAGTTGCACTCAATGCCTCGTTTGTAGGACTTATAGCACTGTTCGCCTACAATGTCCTCTCCCAGAGCTTTCCTCATAGCCTGATTTGCAAAAATGACTCTGCCTTCCAGGTCAACAACCCTGACCCAGTCCGCCATTCCCTCAAGTACATGGTAATTTAGTATGCCAGATTCTACCATACCAGGAGTTTCATCTATAGTTTTCTTTTTTTCTATCATGGCTATCACTCCATCTCGGGCTTATTGATAAAATATTAACTAATATGCCTGCCCGTTCTCCCAACAAAGTGGATTACCATAATTGTATACCATAACTGGCAATTTTTCCACACTTAATTGCAGTTTGCGAAAAAATTATATTCATAACATTTTTATATACATATCACTCATATCTTACCGAGTTTTGCTGATCTTCAGAGTATCTCGCCATGGCGTAGATGGCATCTGACAATCTGTTTACGTATTTGACCACCAATGGGTCCACATCAGCAACACCTGTCAATGATACTATTCTTCTTTCAGCCCTTCTACACACCGTTCTGGCCACGTGTAGATAACCGGATTCTATGCTTGAGCCAGGAATGATAAATCCTGTGGGATCATTTAACCTGCCCATATAAAGGTCTATAATGTCCTCTAGTTCTTTAATATCCTCTTCTTTAATGTTAAAAGCGACCTTAGAGGGGTCTTCAGTTGCCAGATTTGTAGCAACAATAAACAGCTTGTTCTGTATAATGTAAATCTGATCTTTCATTTCCGGTTCTTTTACAAAATTTCGAGCCAATCCGAGCACAGATCCAAGCTCGTCCACAGTGCCATAGCTCTCTACCCTTATATGGTCTTTGTCAACTCTTACGCTGTCAAATAGCGATGTCTTTCCTTTGTCTCCAGTCTTTGTGTAGATTCCCACGATATCATTCCTTTCTATTTTGGCCTTGGACCATAGAACTGATAATAGTCTACTTTAATCCTGCCGTTATATAGTTTTCTCTTTCTGTCGGCTTTCTTTCCGTAAAGCTTCTCAAACTCTTCGTCTGAAGTTATTACGTAAACAGACCATGTGTCATGTGGTCTTAATTTCTTTCCAAGATCGACGTATAGATTCTGTACTTCCTCTTTTTCACCCATTCTCTCACCGTATGGAGGGTTAGTTATTACAACACCGTATTCAAAATTCATATCAACATCTCTCATATCTTTTACGAAGAATGAGATGTCCTCATTAATACCAAGATTTGAAGCATTATCTCTGGCTCTTAGTATTGATCTCTTGTCAGTGTCACTTCCGAGTATGTGAAGCTCCTGAGAATAATCTATGGCCTTTCTAGCGTCGACTCTGGCTTTTGTCCAAACTTCCTCTGGGATGACTCCCCATCCCTCAGCATCAAACGACCTGTCAAGTCCCGGGGCTATATTTCTTGCAATCATGGCAGCTTCTATCAGTATTGTCCCTGAGCCGCAAAAAGGATCAAACAAAACTCTGTCTTTATTCCAGTAGCTCAACATAACCATTGCTGCTGCAAGAGTTTCTTTAATAGGTGCGTCACCAGCCCTGTCTCTGTAGCCTCGTTTGTGAAGTCCTGCACCAGAGGTATCCATGGTAAGGGTCACCATATCCTTTAGAATTGAAACCTCTATTTTGTATCTAGCGCCAGTTTTCTTAAACCATTCGACAGGATAAGTCTTCTTAAGCCTTTCAACTATAGCCTTTTCAACTATCCTTTGGCTGTCTGATATGCTATAGAGCTTTGAGTTATGACTTTTTCCCTCAATTATAAAATTACCATCCTCAGGTATCCAGTCTTCCCACGGAATAGACAGTGTGCCCTGAAAGAGTTCTTCAAAACTTAGCGCTTTAAATTCTCCCATTTTTACCAGTATACGATCTGCTGTTCTCATCCATAAGTTTGCCTTTACTATGTCTTCAATATTCCCACTGAAATCCAGCCTTCCGTTGTCTGCCTTAATTCCACTGAATCCCAGGGACTCCAGCTCTCTCTTTGCAACGGCTTCTAGTCCAAATGTCGTAGTTGCTATCATATTTATTTCCACTTTCTCCAGCGCCCCTTCCTACCCTAAGTTATACTCTTAATTCTAATGTTTTAATCACAGACATGCAATATTTCTATATCCTTTACAATTAGGGATAACCGTTTTAAAAGTTTGAACCTATTCCTTTTTGGGAATTAGTATTATGCAGGGTAAAAGATAATGTTAATAGGAGGTCATATCATGAGTTTAGGTTCATTGTATCAAAGCGGAGACTGGAAAGGTGAAAAACACGTACCTGTAATACATGCTCCAGAAACGGCAAAAAAAGGTGAGATAATCGATGTTAAAGTAATTGTAGGCGAAGAGATTCCCCATCCAAACGTGTTTGAGCACTACATAGCATGGGTGAAAGTTTACTTTAAACTTGAGAATGGCAAGTTCCCAATAGAAATTGGAACTTACGCTTTTGCAGCACATGGCGAGTCTGAAATATTGACTGAACCATATGTTACTCTTAAGTTCAAGGTTCCAGGAACTGGAACACTTATGGCATCAAGCTATTGTAACATTCATGGACTGTGGGAGAATTCACAAGAACTAACAGTAACTGAATAAACATCCTTGTTGACTTTTAATTTGCAATATATTACTATGGGAATAACTTTATAACGGCGATGAAGATATTAAGTAGGTATGCAGATGATTTTAAGAGAGCCGGCCGGTGGTGCGAGGTTGGTAATGTCTGAATTCCGAATTACAATTCTGAGCTTTGTAGGGAAATTCACACCATACGTGATATAAGGCATTCTGCGAATTAAGGTGGTACCACGGGTTTTCTCGTCCTTTAGGATAGAAAACCCTTATTTTTTTATTGGGAGGTTTATTTATGGCAAATGTTTTTGACATTTTGAACGAGAGGGGCTATATTGACCAATCTACTCACGAAGAAGAGCTTAAGGAACTATTTGAAAAAGAATCTGTGGTTTTCTACATTGGATTTGACGCTACAGCAGATAGTCTAACACTGGGACACTTTCTACAAATCATGGTTATGATGCACATGCAAAGGGCAGGTCATATACCAATAGCACTGTTGGGCGGGGGAACAACTATGATTGGTGATCCGTCTGGAAAGAGCGATATGAGAAGAGTTCTTACAAGAGAGATTATCGAATACAACGCACAGCGCTTTAAGCTTCAATTTGAGAAATTTTTGGATTTTACTGATGGAAAGGCTATAATGGCGAACAACGCTGACTGGCTAATGGACTTAAATTTTGTCGACTTTATGAGGGAAATCGGCGTCCATTTCTCCGTAAATAGAATGCTTACTTTTGACAGCTACAAAAACAGACTTGAGCAAGGCCTCACTTTCTTTGAATTCGGCTACATGCTAATGCAAAGCTATGACTTCCTCTATTTATTTAGGCACCACAACTGTAAGTTACAGATGGGCGGTAGTGACCAGTGGTCAAATATAATCGGTGGCTATGAGCTTATTAGAAAGCTCGAGCAGGAAAAAAGCTATGGAATGACTTTTAAACTTCTGACAACTGCTTCAGGTATTAAGATGGGCAAAACAGAAAAAGGTGCAATCTGGCTTGACAAGGAAAAGACCTCTCCTTACGAGATGTTCCAATACCTTAGAAATGTCGATGACAGAGATGTGGAAAAATTTCTTGCACTGCTTACATTCCTGCCAATGGATGAAGTTAGAAAACTGGGTGCTTTAGAGGGCTCTGAAATAAATAAGGCTAAAGAAGTTCTAGCTTTTGAAGTTACTCAGATGATTCACGGAAAGGAAGAAGCAGACAAAGCTCTCGAAGCTTCCAAAGCCCTTTTTGCAGACGGTACTGATGCTGAATCTATACCTTCTACAGACATGGACGAAGAAGTATTCGAAAAGGGAATTGGTATTTTAGACCTTATGAGGACTGTCGGTCTGATAAAATCCAACGGAGAAGGCAGAAGGCTCGTCGAGCAAGGCGGCGTTACCGTAGATGGCGAAAAAATCGAATCCTCAGACAGAGTAATCACATCTACAGATTTTAACGATGGAAAAATTCTGATTAGAAAAGGAAAGAAGATATACCATCAAATAAAAATAAAGTGATTTTACTCACTTTATTTTAACATCGTTATGAAACCCATAAGCCCGTAGTTTTCTTTATCCCTTCTATAGGAATGGAACCTATGGTCTGAAAATGTTGAAATTGGAACTGTATATAAATTTTCGTCTGAAATACCTGCTTCTTTTAGCAGGTATTTTATTATACCCTGAAGGTCTACAAGGTATTTCTCATCGTTTTTTCTTCTGACTGAGTCATCAATATGACCGTATTCTCTCTTGAACATAGATGCTACATCGTACTCAACCTCAAAATCGTCTCTATCGATTGAAGGCCCTAAAATTGCAATAACATCCAAAGGATTCGATCTGTACTCAATTACCATTGCTTTTAGAGCTTTTACTCCAATACCTAGCAGGGTTCCTTTCCACCCTGAATGTATATTAGCGTGTACACCCAGCTTCGCATCATAGAGAATTATCGGCACACAATCTGCAAATCTTGTTAGGAGGGCAATACTTTTCTTAGATGTCAGCAGTCCATCAGTTGAGGGAATATAGCGACCATATGGAGTTTTAACTCCCTGTGAGAAATCTTTTATTAATTCTAAGTTAGCAGAGTGAACCTGATAGCCATTGTACAGAATTTCTGGTTTTTTGCCAAGAAATCTATATGCATCCTCAAAATTATCAATGATTGAGCTTTCATTTCCATTTGTATAGGTGCCAACATCCATGCTCTTTGTAGTCATAACATTTAAAAGACCAAGCTCTGTTAGCTCAGGTATGCTCAAAAACAGGTTCCCATCCTGCTCTGTAAGTTTAAATTCCATTATTATCACCTTTAATTCCATTATTTACTACCCAGATGTATTCCTCGAGAGTATCTACATCTGCAATCAATTTTCTATCATCTACTATAAAATACTCCACGTCTGAAGGATTGTTTTCGATTATGTCAAAACCACCTCTGTCTCCCTCAGCTAGCAGCAATTGATCTTTGTATTTTTTTGAAAATAATATTGGCATCTCAATCTTTCCGTTGAATACAGGGACAATTACTCCTTTTCCTGAATTATTAAATCTGCTTATCATAGAATCCAAAAATTCTGGTGTTATGAAGGGCTGATCTCCAGCTATGAATAGATATCCATCAGCTTTAGAAGCTGCAACCCCCAGTTTTACACTTTCAGCCTGCCCTAAATGGGCTTGTTTGTTCTCAATTGTCTCCAAACCATATTTATCTCCGGATTTCTTTATTTCAGGCTCCCTGTATACAAGAAATATCTTATTCAGGCTCGCTTTTATGGCAGCCTCTATTACGCTTTCAATAACTACGCAGTTACCAACTGGCAATAGTAGCTTATTGCAACCCATTCTCTCAGAAAACCCAGAAGCAAGTATTATTCCGTCAATCATTTATTCGCCTCCTGTTCCCAGCGTGAAGACCTTTCAACAGCTCTGACCCAGCCATTATATGCGCTAATAATGTTTTCAGGAGTCATCGATGATACAAATGTATTGTCTGTTTTTCTCTCTGCAATAATTTCATCCCTGTCTTTCCAGAAACCTACTTGCAATCCAGCTAGATAAGCAGCACCAAGAGCAGTTGTCTCAGCTAAAAGAGGTCTTATTACCTCTACATTTAGTATGTCTGCCTGAAACTGCATCAGAAAATCATTGACTACGGCTCCTCCATCTACCCTTACTGTTTTAAGTCTTATTCCTGAGTCCTCTTCCATAGCAATTAGAACATCCTTGGTTTGATAGGCTATGGATTCTAATCCCGCGCGGACAATGTGTTCTTTTCTGGTACCTCTGGTAAGTCCTGTAATGGTGCCTCTAGCATACATATCCCAGTACGGTGCTCCAAGACCAGCAAATGCTGGCACTAAGTACACCCCACCTGTATCTTCTACTGCTTTTGCAAGTTCTTCAGATTCACCTGACGTCTTAATAAGACCAAGCTCATCTCGCAGCCACTGAATTACTGCTCCCGCCATAAATATACTACCTTCAAGGGCATAAATAGTTTCTCCGTCGATATGCCATGCTATTGTGGTGAGTAGCCCATTCTTAGAATGGATTAAAGTTTCCCCTGTATTCATAAGCATAAAGCATCCAGTACCATAGGTATTCTTAACATCTCCCGGGGCAAAACAAGACTGCCCAAACAATGCTGACTGTTGATCTCCAGCTACACCTGTAATGGGTATTTCCGCTCCCAATACATCACTAATTATATTTCCATAATAATCCGATGAACCCCTTACTTCAGGCAACAGCACCTTAGGTATATTCATCTGGTTAAGCAAAAACTCATCCCACTCAAGATCTTTGATATTATACATCATCGTTCTCGATGCATTGGAGTAATCAGTTGCGTGGACTTTTCCTCCAGTAAGTTTCCATATGAGCCATGTGTCTATTGTTCCAAACAACAACTCTCCTCTTTCCGCCCGTTCTTTGGCACCATCTATGTTCTCTAGAATCCACATTAGTTTGGTAGCTGAAAAATACGCATCGACTACCAATCCCGTGTTATTTTTAATATAGGATTCAAGCCCTTTACTCTTTAGCTCTTCGCATATATCAGAAGTCCTCCTGCACTGCCATACAATAGCATTTGTGACAGGTTTACCTGTGATTTTATCCCACACAACTGTAGTCTCTCTCTGATTTGTAATGCCAATTGCCTTTATCTCCTCAAGGCATATGCCCGATTTTTCTATGACGTCTCTCATGACTTCAACCTGAGATTCCCAAATTTCTTCAGGGTCGTGTTCAACCCAGCCAGCATGTGGATAAATCTGTGTAAATTCTTTCTGCTCCATTGATATTAAATTTGCTGAATGGTCAAATAATATTGCTCTTGAACTGGTTGTTCCCTGATCCAGTGAAAGTATATACCCTTCGTTCATTAGTTTCACCCCAAGTCCGTTTTCTCTATTATAGCAATATTTTTGTATTTATCCCAAATAAAAAAATATCCGGTCGGGAATTAAACCACAACCGAATATTTTTCTATTGTATCATCCTCCGCCTACTGGTGGAAACAGAGATACCGTATCCCCGTCGTTCAATACGGTATTTGCATCAGAGTTGATTCCGTTTACGAGGAGTATTGCAATATCCTCCATAGGTATACTCAGCGTCTTTAGAAGTTCATCCGCTGTAGTACCAATGGGTATGCTCACTTCCTCTTTCTTTTTTCCGTCGACTCTGAGTGTCGCAAAATACCTTACTTCAACTTTAATCATTATAATCCCAGTTCCTCAAGTTTTTCCTTAGTTGGATATCCGTCTTCACCCCAGCCTCTAAGTGCATAGTACTCAGGAAGCATTTCGCCTAGTCTGCTTACATGGCCTTTGGAAGGTCCTGCAGGAATGCCTTCTTCTAGAAGTCTCTTTGGAAGCGTATCATCCTTAGGTGTAAGTCCGGATTGCATGTTGAACATTCTCTCCAGGTTGTATACTCTCTCGCCAAGAGCTAGTATATCTGCACCTGTGTATTCAGTGCCAACTATTGCGTTTATCATATCTGCATAATCATCTGCACCAAGTGCGAATGAAGTGAACAGACATACTCCCAGTGAGTCAATTGCTGCTGTAAGGTCTTGGAACACTTTTACCCAGGTTGGTTTTCCAGCAATCTCGAATCTGTCTATCTGCTCTGGAAGTCCTAGGATTTCTGGAGAAATTGTATAACCTCTTACGTGGCATCCGCCTCTGTTGCTGGTAGCGTAGTTTAAGCCAATCCCCATTATTCCTCTTGGGTCGTAAGCTGGCATTTCAAGTTTCTTTACAGTCATAGAAACTTCTGGTGCACCGTATGCTTCTCCCAGTCTGTAGGATCCCTTTGCCATTGTAGCGCCAAGTCCCTGACCATAACCCATTCTCTTAATCCATTCAACTAAATCTGTTATGTTTCCAAACTCAAGTTTTACGCCGTCGAGTTCTTCATCTTTAATAAGGCCTCTTTGGTAGAGCTCCATGGCAGCTGCAACAGTTGAGCCTGCAGATATGGTATCCAGACCCATCTCATTACACCAGTGATTTGCCATAATTACCTGCTCCATATCGCTGATTCCACAGGTTGCTCCAAAAGCCCACAGTGTTTCGTATTCTGGTCCTCCACCTTCCCAGTCGCCAACTTTAACGTATCTGCCGCATCCGATAGGGCATCTGTAGCATGCTGTTCTCTTTACAAGGTATTTCTCAGCAAGAGTCTCTCCACTGATTTCTTCCCCGCCTTCAAATTGTGTCTTTGTAAAGTTCTCTGTTGGCAAACTTCCAAGCTCATTTAGAATATTTACTAGAACTGCGGTTCCATAGGTTGGCAGTCCTTGTCCTGTTACTCCATTTTCTTTGATCTTTTCAAGTTGTTTCTTGTTAAGTTCTTTAATTTTTTCTTCGTCTGGCACTGCTGGAGCACCTGAACCTTTTACTATAACAGCTTTAAGATTCTTTGAACCCATTACTGCACCAACGCCAGAACGGCCGGCTGCTCTATCTACGTCGTTTATTACGCCTGATATAAGTGAAAGGTTTTCGCCTGCAGGTCCGATACACAATACTTTCGCACCTTTTGCGTGTCTTTCAAGTAACTTGTTTGTTGTAGCTGATACAGTTGTTCCCCAAAGGTCATCTGCAGGAAGTAGTTCAACTTTGTCGTCTTCAATGCTTAAGTATACCGGGTTTTCTGACTTACCTTCAAATGCGAGCACGTCCCAGCCTGCAAACTTCATTTCAGCTCCCCATTTTCCGCCTGAGTTTGAGGATGCAATGGTACCTGACAACGGTGACTTTGTGACAACCATGTATCTTCCGCCCGTTGCCACGGGATTTCCAGTCATTGGTCCAGTTACTATAAACAGCTTGTTTTCAGGACTAAGTGCATCAACTTTTGGATCTACTTCGTCCATCATCAACTTTGTTCCAAGGCCTCTTCCACCAATATATTGAGTGGCAATATCCTTGTTCAACTCTTCAGTTTTTAATGTCCCATCTGTCAAATTAACTCTTAAAACTTTACCATTGTAACCATACATGTCATATCCCCCCTAATATTATCTTTGCATTATATTAATATGCAAGAATAGTGCCAGTTGTATTACTTTTAACAACCCAATGAAACCCAGTGATTTACCAGATTTATCTCTTAAATCTAATATCAAATTTACCCCGCATTTCAACTGTCCCATTATGGAGCGTTATTAAACCAAGAACAGTGTTCTGTAAGTGAACACTGTTCTATTTTGGAACTCTAATTCCATATTCTTTAATTTTTCTGTACAGAGTATTTCTCCCTATACCAAGAGCTTCTGAAGTTCTAGTTATATTAAATTTTAAATTTTCAAGTGTTTTTGTTATGTGTAAAGCTTCCATCTCGGTAAGTGTGAGGTGTCTCTCCTGTTCTGGATTCTTTACTATTCCCTTATCAAAAGTCATCCCATAAGGAATTGTTTCAGTATTTATGATTAGTTCAACGAGGTTTTCAAGTTCTCTTATATTCCCCGGCCACTCGTACTCCATTAAGAACTCCATGTATTCTTCAGGAATAAAGACTTTCTTTTTATTGAGTCTTTTAGATTTTCTATCCATAAAGTATTCCATAAGCAGTGGGATATCCTCAGGTCTCTCTCTCAATGGTGGAAGTCTTAAAGGAAGTACATTAAGTCTATAATATAGGTCTTTTCTAAAGTTTCCTTTATCAACTTCTTCCTTTAGATTTTTATTGGTAGCTGCTATGACCCTGACGTCAACTGGTATTTCTCTGTTGCCGCCTATTCTTCTTACTACTCCTTCTTCTATAACCCTTAGAAGCCTGGTTTGAAGTTCGTAGGTCATTTCTCCTATCTCATCCAAAAACAGAGTTCCTCCATCAGCTATCTCAAATTTACCAGGATGTCCTTCAGTCTTTGCACCAGTAAATGCTCCTCCGACATATCCAAAGAGCTCCGATTCTATAAGATTCTTTGGTATCGCTCCGCAGTTTAATGCTACAAAAGGCTCATTTTTTCTGTTGCTATAATTCTGAATAGACTGGGCAAACACTTCTTTTCCAGTGCCGCTCTCTCCCAATATTAGAACTGTCGACCTTGAATCGGCAATTTTCTTTGCAAATTCTACTGTCTGAATAAAAGATGGCGAATGACCTATAATCTTGTCAAAGGTGTATAATGCCAGAGAGCCAGTAACTTTATTTGCAAGTCTTCTAACCTTTTTTACATCCTTAAGAACAAACACCATTTCAGATGAACTGCCATATGGGTCTGTTATAGGATAGACACTAAGGTTTACCTCATTTTTATTTGCTCTTAGGTTAACCTCTGTATCTTCTTGTACTATGCTCTGATTTTCTCTCAATCGACTTATTATGTAATCCCATTTGACGAAAATTTCTTTCAAATCCAACTGTGAAAACTCATCCCTGTCATATCCTAGCATGCTGTGCGTAAATTCATTAAAATGGCGAATACGCCCATTATAATCTGCTGTAAATATAGCAGATGGTATTGAATTAATTATGCTCTCAATATATGAATAGTCAGTTTTCATGAGATCACTCCTTACCTAAGAGTATATACTCTGATGACAATAATTAAAACCCATTTACTCAAGTTACAGGCTTTTTAGTTGTAAATATTTGCAAGTATAGTATAATTGTCTTTAGTGATTTTTGAATGTGAGGTTATGATATGACAGAAGAGAACATTAGAGCAGAACGGCTTGGTACAGAGCCTATAGGTAATTTATTGATAAAATTTTCGGTCCCAGCAATTGTCGGAATGATAGTAAATGCACTTTATAACATAGTAGACAGAATATTTATAGCTCGTGGCGTGGGTAATGTTGCCATTGGCGGTCTATATATTGGAATGCCCATAATGTTGGTGCTAATGGCCTTTGGAATGCTTATCGGTATTGGAGGCAATACGCTGGTTTCTATACGACTAGGCGAAGGTAAAAAGGAAGAAGCTGATAAAATAGCTTCTAATTCACTGGTTCTATTAATAGTAATCGGGATTTTCCTTGGAATAATTGGCAATATACTACTTGAGCCACTACTTAAAATGTTTGGAGCAAGTAGCTCAAATATTGGCTATGCTATGGATTATATGAGAATTATTCTAATAGGAGCTCCTTTCAATGCTATAGGCTTTGGAATGAATAACTTTATAAGAGGCGAAGGAAATCCAAAGATAGCCATGTTTACGATGCTCATAGGAGCAATTCTCAACATGATACTGGATCCCATATTTATCTTCATCTTCGACATGGGTGTCCAAGGAGCAGCTCTTGCTACTATTATTTCTCAGGCTGTATCCATGCTTTGGGTACTGAGATATTTCTTCTCAGGTGACAGCGTTCTATCCTTTAGAAAGAAATACATGATACCTAAAGCATATATAGTTAAAAGAATAATCGCAAATGGGATAGCCCCTTTTAGCATGCAGCTTGCAGCAAGCCTTGTCGCTGCTCTTTACAACAGCAACTTACAAAGATACGGCGGTGACATGGCGACTTCGAGTATGGGCGTTATAAACTCTGTTACTATGATGATAGCTATGCCTATATTTGGAATTAATCAAGGTTCACAGCCGATAATGGGATTTAATTATGGTGCAGGAAAGTATGACAGGGTTATAAAAACTCTCGCTTATGCAGCCACAGTTGCTACAGCGATAACTACACTAGGATTTTTGATAGTGCAGATTTTCCCTGATTTAATAATAAAAGCATTTGTAGGAGAAAAGGGAGCATCAGGAGAACTTATGACAATTGCAGTCCCTGGAATAAGAACGCTATTGTTCGCATTCCCAGTAGTAGGTTTTCAAATAGTCAGCGGTTCATATTTTCAAGCTACTGGAAAGCCAAGGCAAGCAATGCTTATGAGTTTATCAAGGCAGGTTTTAGTTCTAATCCCAGCACTGCTGATAATACCAAAGATTCTTGGGTTAAAAGGAGTATGGATGGCTGGTCCTATATCTGACACCATTTCATTCCTAATTGCAGTTGTATTGATTTCGATATCCATGAAGCAAATGCGTGAAGACATAAAAAAAGGGGCTTAGCCCCTTTTTTATGTCTCTTTTATAAGTTCAATAAGCTGACGTGTCATCCTGGCAGTAAATCCCCAAATAGTATGACCATCGTACTCGTAAAACAGTACCTTATGCCTTCCAACTCTAAAATTATAATCCTTGCCATTTGGAATCAAATGATAAGGGAAGCTTTCACTTTCTTCGGTCTTCATAAGCAGTTCGTGCTCGAGTGGTTCATTTTCAATCAGAAAATCAATGGGCACCGTAAACAAATGGTCAACCTCATCTGGATTCGGGTTTATCTTTGGAAAATCGATGTTCATTATTATCCCTAAAAAGCAGTGTATAGTAAACCCAGCATGGGAAACTAGAAAATCCAATTCCCCAATTAAATTGATGTTCCTTCTCTCAATTCTGAGTTCCTCCATTGTCTCTCTTATAGCTGCCTGCTTAAAACTCTCGCCTTCTTCAACCCCGCCACCAGGAAAAGAAACCTCACCTGGCTGAGCAATATTATTAGACCTTACCTCATAGATTATTTCCCATTTCCCACCTATATCTATAAGTGGTATTAATACTGCAAACTCGCCTCTTATATCCATTGGCTTTGGCACCTTATTCTGAACTGTCATTGCCAACTTATTTATGTCCATAGCACCGCCCCCTTCTATGGAGTCTAACCAAATATTATTCCAGGACTGAAGTGCAATGCGGACATCTGGTTGCATCAAGAGCAACTTCTGACTTACAGTATGGACATTCCTTGGTTGTAGGTTCCTCCTCTACTTCCTCTTCTGGCTTTTTCATCTTGTTCAAAGCTCTAATGACCAAAAATATAGAAAAAGCTATGATTATAAAATCAATTATTGCTGAAATGAACAATCCGTAATTCAGCGTGGCAGCCCCTGCCTCATTAGCAGCTTCAATGCTTGAGTATGCATTTCCGTCTAAACTAACAAATAGTCCACTGAAATCAGAGCCCCCAAGTACCAACCCAACCAATGGCATTATGACATCGTCTACCAAAGATGCTACGATTTTTCCAAAAGCGCCGCCTATGACTACACCTACGGCCAGGTCCATCACATTACCTTTCATTGCAAATTTCTTGAATTCCTGAAACATTCGTGATCCTCCTTATAAATTATTGTTCTTAATACAGTTATATACCCAGTTTATTTCATTTTCTACACTTTATAGCTGTGTTATAATACAATGTATCAAGGACAATTGTATTGTAGGAGGTTAATATGACTAAGCGAAAGAACTGGAAAGAGTATTTTATGCAGATAACTGAACTGGTCGCAAGTCGCTCAACATGTGACAGAGCCTGGGTAGGATGCGTAATTGTCAACGACGACAACCGCATAGTGTCAACTGGATATAATGGATCAGTTTCTGGTCATCCACATTGTGACGACGTAGGACACACCATGAGAGACGGACACTGTATAGCAACTATACATGCTGAAATGAATGCATTATTATACTGCGCCAAGGAAGGCATCTCAGTCAAAGGCTGTTCAGCATATATTACCCATTTCCCCTGTCTTAATTGTACAAAAGCTCTTATCCAGGCAGGAATCAAAAACATTTATTATCAAAATGACTATCGCATAGATGATTATGCAGTTCTACTTTTAAATAGGAGTAATACACATTTTGAAAAGATTGAATAATTAAAGGGCATTCCTGGCAAGGCTGTCAGCCTCTTCATTGTACTCATCTCCGGAATGGGCTTTTACTTTGACAAATTCTATCTGAAGTTTTTCAGTAACCGAGTCATAATACTCTTTGTATGCTTTGGTGCCCTCTTTATTGGTCTTCCAGAGACCGTTTGCCCATTCCTCTATTCCGGAATAATCATAGTATATCCTAAGCTTTTTAAATCCATTTTCAACAGCCCACGACATAGCTTCCATAGCTCCTTTGAGTTCACCTGCAACATTCCTCATACGAGCCATATCTCTGTCTGTTTCTCTTCCACTCATGGTAATTTTCTCATTAAGTGTAAGTATGACTATACCATAACTATAAGTACCAGTTTCTGCATCATAACTCCCATCTACATATGCAAAAGCTTCTCCTTCAGAAAAGTTATCAGGCGTCTTTTCTATAAAATTCCTACTATTCTTAACATAGGCTAAAGCTTCATCCTTAGACAAAAAGCTTTTATACACGGAACCAGGGTAGCCATGCACCTGATTTTTACATTCTTCCCAAGTTTCATATACACCTGGCTTTCTACCCAATCTAACTGCATAATATTTTTTGTTCATTTTATCCTCCCATTTTGTTCTATTACTATTATAACATAGCGATATTTAATGTAACTATATGTCATTTAAGATGTCAATACCTTCCATTTTAAATTTAATTTTGATATTTATTTATTTATCTAAAGTCAATTTTCAAGCATATTAAACATATGTTTATTTCACTCACTGTTACATCCATAATTCAAATTATATGCATCGTTGTAACGCTCAAATTTCTCATGAAATATAGCAATCATGCGCTTTGTGTTAACATTGTATCAAAGTTGTCTAAATTGAAAATATTCAATTTATTTAGTCATTGTAATAGAATTTAAAATTTGCTAAAATGACTTTAGATTAGTTCGGGAATGGGGGAAAACGATACTAATCAAAATATAATAGGAGGGATTTCATGGACGCAATTTTAAAACTCAATGATTTTGTAAACGGTCTTGTTTGGGGCCCACCGATGCTGGTGTTGATAGTTGGAACAGGTCTTTATTTATCTTTAAGTACTAAATTTTTCTCAATCACCAAGATGGGCTACATTCTTAAGAACACTTTCCTCAAAATGTTTGATAAAACACAAAGAGGAGAAGGAGAAGTTACTGCGTTCCAGGCTGTTGCGACTGCTCTTGCAGCTACAGTAGGTACTGGTAATATCGCCGGCGTTGCAACTGCTATCGCAGCAGGTGGCCCGGGAGCAATATTCTGGATGTGGCTTGCAGCTGTATTTGGAATGACTACTAAATTTGCAGAGGTAGTATTGGCTGTAAACTTTAGAGAAAAAACCCCTGATGGACGTTTTATTGGTGGACCGATGTACTACATTAAGAACGGTCTTAAGATGAACTGGCTTGCAGCCATATTTGCTGTATTTGGAATGCTTGCAGCATTCGGTATAGGAAACATGACTCAGTCAAACTCAGTTGCAGCTTCCTTGCAAGAGACATTTAAAATCAATCCATGGGTTACTGGAGTAGTTCTTGCTATAGTTACAGCTATGGTTATCATCGGCGGTATCAAGAGAATCGGAGCATTCACAGAAAAACTGGTTCCTTTCATGGCAGCTATCTACATCCTTGGCGGACTTGTAATTGTATTCATACATGCAGACCGTATTCCTGAAGCATTTAGCCTCATATTTGCCCATGCATTTACGGGACACGCTGCAGTCGGAGGCTTCATCGGTGCTACAGTTGCTAAATCCGTAAGATTTGGTATTGCACGTGGAGTATTTACAAACGAAGCAGGACTTGGTTCTGCACCTATAGCTCACGCTGCTGCTACTACTGACCACCCAGTCAGACAAGGCTTGTGGGGAGTTTTCGAAGTATTTGCTGACACAATAGTTATCTGTTCAATTACAGCTCTTGTAATACTTACAGCAGGCGACTGGAGTTCTGGAGTATCTGGTGCCGCACTTACTACACAATCATTTGCTGCTGGTCTTCCTGGAGTTTGGGGCGGACTTATTGTAACAATAGGTATTGTTCTGTTCGCTTATTCTACAATAATCGGATGGGAATACTATGGCGAGAGATGTGCTGAGTATCTGTTTGGCCCAAGCGTTATTAAGTACTATAGAATTATCTGGATTCCATTTATTGTCATTGGAGCAATTGGTGGACTTGAGACTATCTGGGATATAGCTGATACATTAAACGGACTTATGGCACTTCCAAACCTTATAGGTGTTCTGTTACTAAGCGGAACTGTATTAAAACTTACAAAAGAATTTTTCGCAAAAGAGAAATTAGCAAAATAATTACTGTTAGACGTCAGACCAGAGTCATTCCGACTCTGGTCTTTTTATGTTCGATTCCTTGATTTAAATCTTAATTGATTGTATAATGAAATGTGTTAATTATTAAACACTGAAAGGAGCTGACAAAATGAAAAAAGTTTTCGCTATTTCACTTGTTCTTGTTCTTCTTGCTATTGCACTTACAGGATGTGGTGGAGACAAAGCTGAAACATCAGGCCTTAAAGACGGTACATATGAAGCTGCAGGCGAAGGAATGCATGCACTAAAGGTATCTGTTGAGGTTAAAGACGGTAAGATTGCAGCAGTAAATGTTATAGAACATGAAGAAACAGACGGAATCTCTGATCCAGCTTTAGCAGAAATTCCTGCAGCAATCGTAGAAAAGAACTCAACTAATGTTGATATCGTTTCAGGAGCAACTCTTACAAGCAACGGAATTATCGAAGCTGTAAATGCAGCACTTGAAGGCGCAAAATAGCACAAAAAAATCTCTCTTAATTAAAGAGAGATTTTTTATTTTAAAAATTAAAACTTATCATCTTCATATTCGTAAGTGTCCACCAATTCACCAAGAGCGAAGAAGCGCTTGCCATTCTTTGATGTATAGTAACAAGTCATCAGAGAAATAATCGGCTTTCCTCTTTCATCAGCCCTGTCAGTGTCAAGCATGTACAATGCAGTTTCGGGAACGAGAACAGTCTCATATATTACATATTCGTATATATTCCTCTTATCTGTAATTTTGACTTCCATTCCTTCTTTCGCATTGAGTAGATTACCAAATAGAAGTTTCGGATTCTTCATATAATGAGAAGCTACTGAAAAATTACCTGCCCCCATTGTAAGATCAGGTACCATCGTACCAGCACCTGCCATCAGATTTGCATCAGAAACTCCATTGAGTATTGGAAGGTCAATTTCAAGCTCGGGTATCCTGAGAAGTCCGATTATATTGGAATCCTCAAACTGTGATACTGCCACTGCTGCAGATACCGGATTGATATCCTTAATTTCTGTATATTTATGACCACTCTTAATTTCTTTATTAAACTCTATTTCTTCAACAGTTATTCTCTCAATAGCTTCAGTGGATATTTTTACCTGTCTTTCAACCATTTTATCCATCAATAAAGGCGAAACTAATAGTGCCAGACCAGCGATTATTAACACTGCAGATATAATTTTTTTCATGATACTTCACCTCGAGATATAGATACCCATCTTTCTATATTACAACACAGCCAGACTCCACTACAGCTCTTCTGGCAATCGCATTGAGCGGGTCAATGTATTCTATGCCTTCTTCATGTTCGATGATGTCAAGGGCTGAGGAGAGCTCTGTGCACCCCATTATAATTGTACCTATTCCCTTTTCCTTTAGAGATCTAACTACTTCTTGAAAATCAGTTAAATATCCAGTCATATCCCCACTTTTGATACCATAGATATACTTCATTACCTTTTCCTGCTCTGAACTATCTGGGACAACTACAGTAAATCCATATCTACCTGCCCTCTCCTTATAAAGTCCAGTTTTTATGGTCCCGTCTGTTGCCAGAAGTCCAACGCGGTTGTCTCTTATACTATCCTTAGCTATTAGTAAAGCTTCCTCAAGCATATCAAAAATCGGTATGCTAACCGCTGCTGACAGCTCTTTGTAAAAATAGTGAGCTGTGTTGCAAGGCATAATCAAAAAATCTGCTCCCATTTTCTCCAAATTTGTGGCTGTTTTCAAAAGCTCAGGAAGTGGGTTTTCAGTTCCATTAAGAATGTAGCTAGTTCTGTCTGGAATGCTCGCATTGTTATCTATCAGCACCCTCGGATGATCTTGGTCCATCTTTGCCACAGTATTTAAAACTATCCTTTCAAACAATTTTACCGTTGCCAAGGGCCCCATACCGCCAATAATTCCAATTGTCTTTTTCATTTCATTCACCAAACCAAATATTAATCTCTCTTTCAGAAGATTTAAGTGAGTCTGAAGCATGAACTATATTACGCGTTGTCTCTGCAGCGTAATCCCCCCGAATTGTTCCTGGGGATGCCAACAGTGGGTCTTTGTCTCCCACCATTATTCTAAGGAGCTTAATACAGTTTTCTCCTTCTACTATCATTGCAAATACTCTCTTATCTGCAATTGACTCAACAAGATCTGAGAAAAAAGGCTTTTCCGCGTGTTCTTCATAATGAATACTAACCAAATCTCTCGTTGGACTTAAGAGTTTTGCATCGATAAGTTTTAGTCCCTTGCGCTCAATCCTTGAGATGATTTCTCCAACGAGACCTCTTTCTACTCCATCAGGTTTAACTAACACGAAACTCCTTTCCATGCTCATCTCCTCCTAAATCATTATTTGTCAGTACCTCTAGCTCCATAGCTATATGCTATTGTCTTGAAGCCCTCTGACATTTCAATCCTTCCATCGGCAAATACCCATATAGCATCCAGTCCATCAACTGAATCCACAAAAGCCCTACTTTCCTCATAAGGAAGCAAAAAAACTTCTGTCGAGTAAAAGTCTGCTAAACCAGAATCCTCTATTACAACGTTTACAGATCTATAGTTTGCTGCGGGCATTAAAGTATCTGGATCTATGATGTGATGTACTCTGTAATCTCCCACCATATAATACCTTTGATAGTCACCTGAGCTCACTACAGAATCATCGTTAATGTATACTGTTTCAAGCGTATTGTCTCCATCGCTGAAAACTTCTTTATCTGGGTTTTGAATTCCTATTCCCCATTTGTTGCGCTCTCCATCCATCGGCTTTCCTACTGCTCTGATGTTCCCGCCGCCACTTATAATGAAAGAATCAAAGCCTTTTTCGTTTACTTCTCTTGCAACAAGCTCAACCGCATAACCTTTTGCAATCGCCCCCACATCCAACGACATAAGTGGATCTTCCAGATATATTGTAGACTTCTCCACATCGATTATTACTTTTTCAATATCGGTGTGCGCTGAGGCAGCAACCAGATCTTCCATAGGTGGAAGTTTTGCGTTCGCTGGATTTTCTTCTGCCACATCTCTATATTCGGACCAAATCACTAAAACAGCACCAAAAGCTATATTAGTCTTATGGCTGGTGTTATCGTACAGTTCTTTTGACAAGATAATCATATCCATAATTTCTTTTTCTACGACTACAGGCTCTATACCTGCTTTATCATTTATCGTCTTGATGTTGTTAATACCCTCATAGTTATTATATTTATCAAATAGTTTATGAAGCTCTAACATCCTGTCGTGTATATAAGTTGCATATTCATCAAATTCTTCTTTTGTCTTTGTATACCCGACTACCTGAGTAATCGTATCAAATGAATCGAAGAATGTATTAGTGTACTTATTATACGCAACGTTTAATCCACATCCTGAAATCAGAGAAAAAAGCAAAGTTGCTACAATTAATAATGAAATCTTCTTTTTCAAATTATCACCCCACAACATAATACCAAAAAGAAAAAGCTCTAGCAAACAAAAAAACTCCCTCGAAAGAGAGGGAGTTAATTATTTATATTTATTTTGCTGTTGAAGCTGCTTCTTCCACTACTATCAGGTAGTTACCTACTGTAACTGTTACTGATGAAACAAGATCTTCTTCTGCAGTTTGCCCTTCTTCTAGCTTCATTCCTGTAATTTCAGAAACTGATTTGCCTACCATCCAGTCTGCAAGAGCTCTTGCTTGCTCATACCATTCTTTTCCGATAGCTGAAGCCTTAACCATACCATAAGCTTCTTTTAATTCGTTCTTTGTTTTAATTTCAGCAGTTTTATCAGAAGTTACTTTTCCTTCTTCATCATAATTAACTGAAACCTGTGACATATCAATTACAGCACCTGCAACTTTTCCTTCTCCATCCATAGCTACAGCTGACATAACTGTGTCAATTTGAGCTTTAGCAGGTTTTTCTTCAGTAGCATCAACTGAATCAGTTACTTTAGTTGTAATTCCAAGTCCAACAGTCTTTCCACCTTCAACTTCGATTGCATCATTCCATGCTTGGTCGACAACTGCAATGAAATCTCCAACGGAAATAGTTACTGATGATACTAGGTCTTCTTCAGCTGTATGTCCATCTTCAACTTTCATTCCTTTAATTTCGTCGATAGTCTTTCCAACTACCCACTCTTCAAAAGCAGCTATTTGCTCGTACCATTCTTTGCCGATAGCAGAAGCTTTTATCATACCATATGCATCGCCAAGATCTTTTTTGCTCTTAACTTCTGCATCTCTGTCAGTTGTTACTGCCATGTTCTCATCAAAAGCAACTTTTCCTTCAACGATATCGATATATGCGCTTACTACTCTTCCATCTGCATCGAATCCTACTGCAGCCATAGTCATGTCAGCTTCAGCAAGAGCCTTCTTAACGTTTCCGTTTCCATCAGTACTCATATCTGTAGAGTTACCAATCGAAATCACGTGTCCTAAACCTAGTTTTGCAATGCTTCCATCTGCTGATGGAGTTTCTGCAGGTGTCTCCGCTGGAGTTTCCGCTGGTGTCTCTGCAGGTGTTTCTACTGGCGTTTCTGCAGGAGCTTTAGGTGCACAACCTGCCAAAAGGCTTACGCTTAACATAAGTACTAATAATAAAGATATAACTTTCTTCATTCTTCACCCTCCATAAAATAATATGTATCCAAACAATAAAACGATTATAGCATGAAAGATTTTGAGGTGCAATAGATATATCGTTAAATTTATATTTATCTATATTTTAACAAAGTAGTTGTATTTTAAACGGTTTGTTCTTGCAATTGTATTAGAATTTAATATCAATTACAATCATACTCTTAACTGGATTACCCTTATTTCAACCATATAATTAGCCTTTTATGAAAACGCATTCCTCATATGATAAATTTATGATTATTTTTTAAAATTAATATTCATATTTTGTCAATAATCATTCCATGAAATTGAATAAATAATTACACAACAAAAGACCCTCTAATTTCCTGTTAGAAGGTCTTTTTGTACTAAAATTTAAGAACATTTTTTATATGGGATATATATTTTGCCCCCGAGCGCTCCCCATACAAAATCATGCTTAAGTACACCTCGGACGTGCCGATTGTTTCTGCTAACCTTTTCTGTGTCATGTTTACCTTTATCAACTCCTGCTTTACTTTTTCACCAAACGGCGTCAGTTTTCTCCTCTTCATCAAATTCACATCCTTGAAAGAAATTGGTATTCTCTTATGGTGATATATGATAAAATAGACTTGTTATGAGTTAAAGGCCTAAACTGATAATATCTCAGATGTCCGATATTGTCAACGAACCAAAGGCCTCTATGCTCTGAATTCCGATAATTTGGAGGTGTTTTTGTGTCAACAATTGGACAGAGAATTAAGTCCTCCAGAAAAGATAAGAATCTGTCTCTGGTAAAAGTTAGCGCGCTAACAGGACTTTCAACGGGTAATTTAAGCGATTTAGAGAACGACAAATTTTCGCCGTCGGCTAATACACTGCTGTTATTAAAGCGTACTTTTGGTGTAAATATCGACTGGTTACTGACAGGAAATGTTCCAAAAGATGAGCAGACTTCTAATATTATTCGAGAAGCAGAAGGTGAATATCTAACTGAAGAAGAAA
>JAVEXI010000068.1:0-7485 GCA_034004165.1 Gudongella sp.
CTGAAGTAATTATGCGTTCATCTGTCGTCATGATAAATTCAGTTTTATATCCATAAAAAGGCTCTTCTCTGCTTTTCCTACCAACTCTTGCATCTTCATCAATCAACGAACGAACTCCTCTTTGCTGAATGAATTTTGGATCTGCAAGAATCTGTTTTGCTTTGTTGATAATATTTGTTGTAGAAATTTCTTTATGAGTTATTTTTTCTTCTGTCTTTTCTATTATTATCTCTAGGTGGTTTTTCATGATTTCTTTTGCTTTTTTATAATCTTCAAGTTCTCTATATTCTGGTGTATAAGGGATATCTACAAGGGTTTCCCCAGTTTCTTGTTCATATACTTTGATTATTTTTCTTGCAAGATGATCCATCAATCTTTCGGATGTTAATCTATTTGTGTTTGCTTGTATATGTGTAGCATCTATGCTTAGGCTTGTGGATTCAATAATTCCTTGTTCAACACATTGCCTGACAATTTCTGTTATTATGTTGTCTAATGTTGTTTCTTCTAATCGCTGGGTTCTAAATTTAGATAAGAGGCTTTTATCTGGCAAGGTATCTTCGGGGTTTAGTCCTAAGAAGTAGAGATAAGCTAGATTTAATTGGGCTTCTTCAATAACTCTTTCATCAGACAGATTGTATAGATGTTGTAAAAAGAGTAATTTACACATGAGTTCAGGCTCTTTAGCAGGTCTACCAAAGTTGATACAGTATTTATCTTTAAGTAATTCGTTGATAAATGAGAAATCAACTACAGAATTAATCCTTTTGAGTATATGATTTTCAGGTATTTTAGTGTATAATGAATAATGGAATGACAATTGTTTCAGCTTAGGTTGAAGCATAAAAATCCTCCTCTTTTGGTTAAGTTTGGTCGTACTTACATTATACCATAAACGAGGAGGATTTTTACATTTAATATTGATATTCCAACGTTTTAACTACTTTTTATATTGCTAATTTAAATATATTAAATGCTCGCATGGGGAAATCTTATGGACTTTTTCACTGGTCTCGGTCTGACCCCGCGGGTCTTTCTCCGCGGACCTGATGCCAAGGCTATAAAACTCATATTTTTAAATAATATCATCGCTAAAATAATCAGAATCTACTTTCTTGATTTCATAAACACTCTCTATTGAAACTCCAATATTATATTCAATCATTAACTTAACAAGTTTTACACCATCAATTAAAGCGATTTTATACATGTTTTGATTCTTCGCATAATCCAAGGCATCCTTAGTGAACTTTGCAGTCGTTATAAAAGCACCCTTAAGTGCTCCTTGTCCACTTAAGGCTCCAACAAATTTTTGTAATTCTGGTCTGCCAATTGAACTGTTTACATCCCATTTCTTTGCCTGAATATATATTTTATCAAATCCCAGTTTATCTTCTTTTATTACTCCATCTACTCCTCCATCTCCAGATTTTCCCAAAACTTGACCATTTTGTATCTGACTCCCTCCATACCCCATACTAAGTAGCAAATCGACTACAAGTTTCTCAAAGAAATCAGGAGACTGAGTGACTACTTCACTTAAAAGATCATCCTCAAGTGTGCCTAATATGTGTAAATATGATTTATCCATCAAGTCTTGTGGAGAGTCGTCAATAAGACTATCTCTTTGTAGTTCTATTTCCGAATCATCAACTTTTGAAGTCTCAATAAAATCCTGAAATGATTCAAATTTCTGAAGATATTTAGCATTCAAAGCAGCAGGGTTATCTATCAAAACTTGCTTCCCTTGAGGAGTAATATTAAAGTGTGCCTTCTTAGGCGAATCAATTAGACCAGCTTTTTTAAGGTAAGTTAGTGCCCATCCTATTCTGTTCTTGTAAACTAATTGATTTTTACTAGGAAGCCATTCTTCTTTTTCAGCTTCTGTAAGCTTAAATACATCAGACATTGCTGAATAGATTTCTAATCTATTGCGCTGGTTCCCGTCATTTAAAAAAACTAATAAAGGCTTCATAAACTCGTGAAACTTAGGTATAGCCATGATACCCCTCCTCAATACTCATTCTCTTCCTCTTCTGCTGCCCAACCGTATGTGTTCTCCACTTCATCGTAGAAGTTTCCTGCCATTTTCTCAGCTTGTCTCATTACTACAGTCATCGCCTGTATTCTCTTATCTGGCGGATAGTCGTACTTCTTAAGTAGTCGCTTTATGACCCTGCGAATATTTGCTCTGGCACTCTTTCGGATGTTCCAATCTACTGTTGTGTTGTTTCTTATTGCCTCCGTCAGCTCTCTTGCTATTTTCTTAAGGATCTCATCCTCCATCAGCTGCTTAACGAGGTCATCTGCTGTAAGGGCATAATAGAATGCTATCTCATCTTCTGATAGTCCAAGCTTCTTCTCCTCATCCTGCGAAGCTTTAATCTCATGTGCCATTCTGACTAGCTCTTCTAATACTTCTACATTGGTCAGTGACTGATTTCTATACTTATTTAAGGCTCTTGTGAGCATCTCTGAGAACTTCTCTGACTTTACTATATTCGTTCTCTCTATTGTCTTGATCTTACCTTCAAGTAGTTTCTTAAGCATTTCAACCGCAAGGTTCTTGTGGCTCATGTTCTTTATCTCATTGAGGAAGTCTTCGGAAAGTATTGATATCTCAGGCTTTTCAAGTTCAAGTGCATCGAAGACGTCTATTACTTCCTCGGATATTATACTTCTTTGCAGCATCTGGGTAATCCTTGCATCTATCTCTGCTTTGGATAGACCAGATGGCTTTCTATCTTCAAGTTTGACTAAGCTGGCCTTTACTGCCTTGAAGTAGCTGACCTCTAAGTTCTTATTCTTTCCTTCATTAGTTGCTGCACAAAGTGCATGGGCTTTGGCAAGCTCTGTTGCTATATTCTTGAATTCCTTCTGGTCTTCTTCTGACATCCCTAGGATATGGTTCATCCCACCAGCAATTGCTCTTGCCCTGTTGAGTTGTGATGTACCCATAAAGTCTGAGTAGTCGAAGCCATGCATCATGTTGTTTAGTATCTCAAGCTTCTCAAGCATTATATTAACTGCAATACTTGTATCTATTCCGGTGTTATTCCTATCTTTATTGGTATACTGGTCTAGTGCTTCTTTCAGGCTTTCAAGTATTCCTATATAGTCTACAACTACTCCTCCAGACTTCTCTTTGAATACTCTGTTTACTCTGGCTATTGCCTGCATCAGGTTGTGTCCTCTCATGGGCTTATCCACATACATTGTGTGTAGTGAAGGCACGTCAAAGCCTGTAAGCCACATATCCCTTACTATGACCACCTTAAGCTCATCGTTATTGTCCTTCATTCTCTTTGCGAGAAAGTCTCTTCGCTGCTTTCCTCCTATATGGTTTTGTATCTTTTCTGCATCTGCAGCACTTCCAGTCATTACTACCTTTATCTTGCCCTTATCCAGATCGTCATTGTGCCAATTGGGTCTTATTGAAACTATCTCATCGTAGAGTTCAGCACAAATACGCCTGCTCATGCAGACTATCATTGCCTTGCCATCTATTGCTCTGGATTTCTCTTCATAGTGATCTACAATATCTTCAGCAAGCTTCTTAATTCTGTTTGGAGAACCAACTACTGCTTCAAGTCGTGACCACTTGGACCTTGTCTTATCCCTTACTGAATCCTCCTGACCTTCTGTAACCTCTTCAAACTCCTGGTCAAGGTTCTTTAACTCTTCATCGTCTGTATCAAGCTTTATGATCCTATTCTCGTAATAAATCCTTACAGTAGCTTCATCCTCTACTGCCTGGGTCATGTCATATGTATCTATAGTATGTCCAAACACTGCTGTTGTGGACTTGTCTTCTAAGTCTATTGGTGTTCCCGTAAACCCAATAAAGGATGCGTTTGGTAGAGCATCCCTGACGTATTTAGCATATCCATAGGAGATCTCTCCAGTCTTATAATCTGTCTTTGCTTTAAGACCGTACTGACTTCTATGGGCTTCATCTGCTATTACTATTACGTTTTTCCTGTCTGTTAGTACTGGCATATCTCCTTCTTCGGGACTGAACTTCTGGATGGTTGTAAAGATAATTCCTCCAGATTCTCTTTCATTTAGAAGATCATATAGTCCGTTTATATCTGTGCCGCCAGTAGCTGATGCCTTTGCACGCTTCTGTATATCAGAAAGCTTTCTTACATCTGCCTGAAGGGGAGTCTGCCTTAGTATCTCTTTTGATTTGCTGAAGGTTGAAAAGAGCTGGTCATCCAGGTCATTTCTATCAGTGATTACAATTATTGTGGGGTTGTTTAGTTCCTTGATAAGATTTGCTGCATAGAAGACCATAGAAAAGCTTTTGCCTGAACCCTGGGTATGCCAGACTACACCTATCTTTCTGTCTCCCTTTTCGCTTATTGCTTCCTTTGTCTTTAGGACTGCTTTCTTTACTGCGAAGTACTGGTGATAGCCTGCGAGTATCTTGACTATTGATTTAACATCGCCAAGCTTCTTACCATCTATATCGATATCTGATTCTTTGGATTCCTGAAATAGCACAAAGCTTCTTATTATATCTATAAGCCTTCTCTTTTCAAGCATTCCCTTGATGAGAACTTCAAATTGTGGTTTGGATAGCGGCTCAATGGTCTTGCCATCCTCTGTTCTCCAGTTCATAAACCATTCTATATTGGAGGTTATAGTACCTACTTTTGCATTTACTCCATCTGTTAGGATTGAAAAGGAGTTGTAATTGAATAGAGATGGTATGTCCTTCTTATATGTCTATATCTGGTTGTAGGCACTCTCTATTCCAACATTTTCATCTACTGCTGATTTGAGTTCCATGACTATTAAGGGTATGCCGTTTACAAATATGACCACATCCGGTCTTCTGGATTCATTCTCTATTACTGTATATTGGTTAACAGCAAGGTAGCCGTTGTTTTCTGGATTGTCAAAGTCGATTATGTATGCCCTTTTGGTTCTGATATTGCCTTCCTCATTAAAGGACACTTCAATTCCTTCCACCATAAGCTGATGGAAGTATCTGTTATTCTCTTCGAGCATGGGGCTGTTAAAGGTTATTATCTGTCTGAATGCTTCTTCAAGTGCTTCCTCTGGAAGGTGCTTATTGATTCTCTTTAGGGCTTCCTTTACTCTTGTAGCAAGGATTACTTCCTTGTAGTCTTTTCTCTCCTCCCAGTCTCCTCCAGGAGAGATGTCTGGACCAAAGGCATAATCGTAGCCCATTGATTGCAAAAGCTCAATTACTGATTCCTCTAGCATACTTTCATTGAACACATCCATTACTTTACAGCCTCCTTTCTCTTAGATTACTATTCGTTATCTATTGGTACTCTGATTTCGCCCGACATAAGCTTAGGGAGTAGGGTGTCGCGGATAGATTTTAACTCAATTGTTTCTTGTGATTTCTCCTTTATCATTTCAAATACTGGGTTGACCAATTTAGAAAACTCCCTTAGTCTTGACCTATCTGGAAGTAAAATATTCATAGATTTTATAATCTTTGAGTTTACTGCTCTAGCAATTGATGATGTGTTTCCAAGGCTCTCATAATCAAATTGACTTAGATAAAGATACAAGTACTCTTTTGAAAGTTGAGAGCCTGATTCTATATTAAAATGAGCAATAGCTTCGTTAGTGGTCATCTCACCCACAGTAATAGCCACTCTTCCTACAGTCAACTTAAAACTAAGTACTACGGATGAATCGGGAACCACTTTTACATTGTATCTCTCAATAGCATCAGCCTTTAGATATTCACTACTCTCAAATATATAAACGCCCGAATTCCCAAGATCTTTAATAGATATCCACTTAATATCATTTGGGTCGTATGAAAAACACTCCTTAATGGCTCTTGGAGGTGTTTTTCCAATGTTAATATTAGCAATCTCATCAGCTTCTTTAACTTCCCATCCATTTGGAATAGGTCCAAGCTCGCTGTCTACCATCTCACCACCAGAGGATTTATATGGCTCTCCATCTTCATTGGGGAATTCAAAGTCCACAAACCAGTGTTTGAAAATTGCCTCTGCCATCTCTTCTAGGGTCTTATTGATCTTATTGTTGGTCTCAATCTTTTCGTCCAAGGTTGAAAGAATTTGAGCTATTGCTTTTTGTTCTTGTAGAGGAGGTAAGTTAATATCAAACTTCTTGAGTGTATCTATTGTCAAAGCTTTTTGAGTCGATCCTATTGATTTTGTATCAATCTGATGTTTTCCGTATTTACTTAAAAACCAATAGTACAAAAATACAGACACTAACTCATCATTAAAATCTTTAAACCAAGTCAAGTTACCATCTTTGAAATAAAACCTTTCATCTCTTACTAAATAAGGAACTCCCAGTGTACCTACTGATGTCAGGAGGATATCGCCAGTTTGTGGTGTACCGTACTGACTTTCAATTTCATAAAACCTATTTTCTGAAATGTACAAATTTGTACTAATTTTTTCACCCTTTGCCTTTTCAATTATCTCTTTACTCCTAAAAAAAGCGACACCATCACTTGTGTATTCAGAAGCAAAAATTCTCTTACTAGATCCTATACCACAAACTTCACCTAGCTTTACCTCTCTCCACTCACTAGAACTCATACCCTATCCCCCCAAGGCTCTTCCTAATCTCATCCTCAAGGTGTCTGGATTTTGCGAACAGCTCTGCAAGCTCTGCTGTCATATTCTCCATCTTTTCATCGAATGGTATTCCGTCATCTTCAGCTTCCTCTATCCCTACATATCTTCCCGGTGTAAGGACGTACTCATGCCCTTTTATCTCGCCTAGTGTGGCTGATTTACAGAAGCCTTGGATATCTTCATATTCTCCATCTAGATTTCTCCAGCTGTGGTAAGTCTCTGAAATCTTTTCTATGTCATCTTCCTTTAGCTCTCTATGCCTTCTATCTATCATCTCTCCAAGCTTTCTTGCATCAATAAACAGAACCTCATGCTCTCTTGACCTGAAGCTTGGGTTGTTCTTCTTATTTCTATTTAGTATCCAAAGTGAAACGGGTATGCCTGTCGAATAAAACAACTTATCGGGAAGTGCTACTATTGCATCCACAAGGTCTGCCTCAAGGAGATTCTTTCTTATCTCTCCTTCATTGGATGTATTTGAGCTAAGTGAACCATTGGCAAGTACTATCCCAGCTGTTCCATTTGGTGCAAGGTGAAATATCATGTGCTGCAGCCATGCGTAGTTGGCATTGCCTGCCGGGGGCAGTCCATACTTCCATCTTACATCGTCCTTAAGTCTATCTCCTCCCCAGTCACTGATATTAAAGGGTGGATTAGCGAGGATATAATCAGCTTTAAGAGTCTTGTGTAAGTCGCTGTGGAATGTGTCCTCGTGGTGTGGTCCAAGGTTAGCCTCAAGCCCTCTTATGGCAAGGTTCATTCTGCATAGCTTCCAGGTAGTTGAGTTCAGCTCTTGTCCATATATTGATAGGTTATCTACCTTGCCCTGGTGGTCTTCTACAAACTTCTCACTTTGTATGAACATTCCACCGGATCC
>JAVEXI010000069.1:0-6956 GCA_034004165.1 Gudongella sp.
AAGGAAACTACAAGAAGGTTATGGCAAAGTATTCAAACCCAGTACTTTTAATAATTGATGAATGGCTTTTGTTAAAGCCAAACTCCACAGAAGAAAAAGATATCTTTGAACTTCTTCATAGAAGAAGAAAGAAATCTTCAACACTTTTCTGCTCACAATTTAGACCTGAAGGCTGGTATGAACAGTTAGGTGGAAATGATTCGCCTTTAGCAGATGCTATACTTGATCGTATAGTCCATGACTCTTACAGAATCAATATCGAGTCAATCAATCCAACAAAAGATCTTTCTATGAGAGAAGTCTACGGCCTCGACAAAAGATTAAGCGAGTAAAACAATGCTACATGGTATCGTGAGTCCGGACATGCGGTATCCATCCTTCCGGATTCACGGTACTAATGAAGAAGAATATTCATTACCCCTTAAAAATCATCCGTTTTTGATATTGACTACTTTCATTATATCCCAAATACTGGAAAAGTAATAGAGCAAATGATTGACATTGAATTTGTTTACCAATGACTAGTCAACATCGGACGACCACAGGTCGACCCTACAACAGGAATGGCATAAAATGGCCATCGCACGAGGGAAAATAGCCCGAGGGGACTGACCCAGAGGGTTAATTTTTCACTATCATATTTAAATACTCTAAAAATTCATCTCTAACTTCTGGTCTTCTGAGTGCAAATTCTACTGTTGCCTTTAGAAAACCAAGCTTATCACCAACATCATATCTTTTGCCTTCAAATATGTATGCAAGCATCTCTTCTTGTTTAGCCAAGACTCTAAGTGCATCGGTAAGCTGAATCTCTCCGCCTTTTCCTGGTTTGGTATGTGCTAGTATATCGAAAATTGCAGGGTTGATAATATACCTTCCCAATATAGCAACATTAGAAGGGGCATCTTCAATGGCTGGCTTCTCAACCAAGTCTTTCACACTAATCAATTTATCATCTATTCTACTTCCATCAATTATTCCGTATTTATTGACATCTTCTTGTGCAATCTCCTGCACACCCAGTATGCTTGAACCGTGACTCTTATACATTTCAATCATCTGTTTAAGACAGGGAGCACCCTCGTTATGTACGATGTCATCACCAAGTAAAACCGCAAAAGGTTCATTCCCAACAAAAGTGCGCGCACAATAAATTGCATGCCCCAGGCCTTTTGCTTCTTTTTGTCTTATATAATGGATATCTACCATATCGGATATGTCTTTAACAATTTTTAACAACTCTTCATTGTGTTTTTTCTCTAACTCAACTTCAAGTTCAATTGATCTATCGAAATGATCCTCGATAGCCCTTTTGCTTTTACCAGTAATTATAAGAATCTCTTCAATTCCAGAAGCTACAGCTTCTTCGATAATATACTGGATAGTTGGTTTATCTACAATGGGAAGCATTTCTTTAGGCATTGCTTTTGTTGCAGGCAAAAACCTTGTACCAAGACCTGCAGCAGGTATTACTGCTTTTCGTAATATCATGCTCATCATCTCCTTACTTAAACAAATGATTAAATTTTATTCCTCTTCAACAGCTTACCCTTCATAAGATTTATAATCCACTCAACCTCTTCTATTTTAGACAAATATATTAAAACAAAATAAATTAATGCGCCAACTACAGCAGAAATCATTAGAGCAATTAGTTCCCCTAATCTACCTGTACCCAGGCTATGATTCAAAAGTTTATAGAGGAAAAATACAGCTATACCCATTACGATAGATGCAAATAAAGATTTTAACCCACATTTAACAGAAGTCAAAAATCCGAAAGATCCCATCTTCTTCTTGAGACCATATAGTAATAGTAAAGAAGTCACAGTAGCAGAAATTGACGTAGCCAGAGCAAGTCCTCTGTGTGCCATAGGTCCTATCAATAATAAGTTAAAGGTGACATTTACACCTACAGCAATAGCACCATTTACAACAGGAGTTTTAGTGTCCTGTAAAGAATAATAAGCATTATTTAGTAATGCCCTAAGAGAAGTTCCTACCATTCCAACAACCGTGAATATTAAAGCACCTGCGGTCATAATAGTTGCAGCAGAATCAAATTTACCTCTTTGAAAAGCTAACTTAACTATCGGATTTGACAGAATAACCATACCTATTGTTGCAGGAATAGTTATTAATAAAATAATATTAATCCCTTTAATTACAACCTTTTTAAATTCCTTATAATTATCCTTATTAGCAGCTTTTGATAACATTGGATACATGACAGTAGCAATAGCTGCAATAAAAACTCCTCTTACCAAATTGTCCAATCTATTAGCATAGTTTAAAGCTGAAATCGATCCTTCTACCAAAACAGATGCCATAGATTTATCAATAATCTTATTTAAATCGCCTATCCCTACACTTATCAAAATCGGTGGGATTAGATATAATATCTTTTTGACGTATTTATCTTTAAAATCAATGATATATTCATATTTATAATTTAGTTTCTTCAAACCAAACATCTGCAAAACTATTTGTGATAACACTGCCAAAACAGATGTTACCATCAGCCCTTTTATCCCAAAATAAGATGATAAAAACAGAAGAAATACAATATAAGTAAAATTAAAAGGAAATGAAATAGCAGCAGATTCAGTAAATTGATTTTCAGACTGCAAAAAGCCTCTAAACACCCCTTGCAAACCTGCTATTAAAACTGTTGGCATTCCAATTCTCATCATTAGTACAGCGAGATTAAACTGCTCGTTAGAATCAAACCCTGGAGCAATAATTTTAATAATTACAGGTGATAAAACCCACGCAAGTATAATAACTAGAATGGAAAACACAGCAACAATATTTAATAAATTATTTGTATGTTTCTTTTTCCCTTCTTTACCCTCAATATGTTCAATTTCTGCAAGCACAGGTATCATAGTCGTATTTAATGCTCTAGTAATTATGGTTGTAAACAAGGACACAGCTGTCATAGCTAAGAAAAAGGTATCAGTCTCCATACTGGAACCAAATTTAGCTCCTATTAGAGACTCTCTTATGAAACCTAATATTTTCCCACCAAAAGATATTATTATTATTATGGCTACAGATTTTGCAGCTTGCTTTGCTCCTGTCAATCTAATTCCTCCATAAAGAATTAAATATTCTCATTTCTTAATCCCTAGAAAATAAATCCCTTGTATATATCTTTTCTTCCACATCTTTTATCAATTCATCTATTCTGTTTACAACTATAACATCTGATATTTCTTTAAATACTTCCAGATTTTTAATTACTTTAGAACCATAAAAATACTCGCCTTCTAAAACTGGTTCATATACTACAAGTTCTATTCCTTCTGCTTTAATCCTTTTCATAACATCTTGAATAGCAGATTCTCTGAAGTTGTCTGATCCGGTTTTCATCGTCAGCCTGTATATACCAACTACTTTCGGTTCCCTCGAAATAATCATATCCGCGATATGCTCTTTTCTCGTACTATTAGCATCAACTATAGCTGAAATAATATTTTGTGGAACATTTTCATAATTCGCTAATAGCTGTTTGGTATCTTTCGGTAAACAATAACCTCCATATCCAAAAGAAGGATTGTTGTAATGATTTCCTATTCTAGGGTCTAACCCTATGCCATCAATTATTTGTTGTGCGTTGAGACCCATCACTTCAGCATAAGAATCTAACTCATTAAAAAAAGCTACACGCATTGCGAGATATGTATTTGCAAAGAGTTTAATAGCTTCTGCTTCAGTTGAATCTGTGAACAGTATTGGTATTTCCTTCTTTATTGCCCCTTGCACAAGTAAATCTGAAAAGGTTTTAGCATCTTCTGATTGCTCTCCTATAATAATTCTTGAAGGATATAGATTGTCATAAAGAGCTTTGCCCTCTCTTAAAAACTCTGGAGAAAAAATTATATTATCAATCCCATATTTCTCTTTAATAGACTTAGTATAACCTACTGGAACTGTAGATTTAATTATCATTGTTGCATTCGAATTAATCTCTAATATATCTTCTATTACAGACTCCACACTTGATGTATCAAAATAATTCTTATCAGGATCATAGTTAGTCGGAGTTGCTATTACAATGAAATCTGCTCCATTATAGGCTAAATGTTTATCGTTTGTAGCGAAAAGATTCAAACTCTTGTTAACTAAAAAGTCCTCTATTTCATTATCTGCAATAGGCGACTTCTTATTGTTAATCATTTCTGCTTTTTTAGGGTTTGTGTTTAAAACCACAACTTCATTATTTTGTGCTAATAATACTGCATTAGCAAGACCAACATAACCTGCACCAACAACTGTTATTTTCATTGTATATCCCCCTAATTTCTTTCTAAACTCTATAGTATTCTCTATACCAGTCTACGAATTTTTTCAATCCATCTTCTATAGATGTGGATGGTTTAAAGCCTATATCTCTTTCTAAATCTGAAACATCAGCATATGTTCTTAGAACATCACCTGGCTGCATATCCATATAAATTTTCTCTGCCTCTTTCCCCAAAACAGATTCTAAAGCTTTTATAAACCTCATTAGCTTAATTGGGTTATTATTCCCAATATTATAGATTTTATAAGGAGCAAAGCTTGAGCTTAAGTCATCTACACTTTCATCCCAATCCTCTTTAGCTGCTGGAACCTTATCAATGAGCTTCACTATCCCTTCGACAATATCATCTATATAAGTAAAATCTCTTTCCATATTTCCATGATTAAATACTTTAATTGGTCTTCCTTCAATAATATCTTTGGTAAAGGAAAAATATGCCATGTCAGGCCTACCCCACGGTCCATATACTGTAAAGAACCTTAACCCAGTTGTTGGTATTTTATATAGATGACTATATGTATGAGCCATTAGTTCATTAGATTTTTTGGTTGCAGCATACAAAGAAACTGGGTGATCTACATTATGATTTGTAGAAAATGGTGCTACCTTATTCCCACCATAAACAGATGATGAAGAAGCATAAAGTAAGTGCTTGACAGGATAATTTCTACATGCTTCTAAAATATTCATAAACCCTATAAGATTAGAGTCTACATAGGCGTATGGATTTTCTATAGAATACCGAACACCAGCTTGGGCTGCTAAGTTAATTACATAGTCAGGCTTATATTTTTTAAATATTTTATAAATCTCCTCTTTATCTTCTAAATCTATTTTATAAAATTCAAATTTATCGTGTTTATATAGTTGTTTTAAACGGCTTTCCTTTAAATGAGTGTCATAATAATCATTTAAATTGTCAATTCCTATTATTCTAAAAGATTTATTTAGTAATTCTTTTGATAGATGAAAGCCAATAAATCCAACTGCACCTGTTATGAGTATTCTCATGTTATTTTATTCTCCTTAATTTCCCCAACGGTTTCAAGTATCTCGTAAATAATAGATTAGAATTATTTTTCTTACGGTTCTCTTTTTATGAGTGTAAAGTTCCCAATTAACTCAGATTTCTATCAATTTATCATTGTTAAAGACATTCAATCATAATAACTATTAATTCATTTGTTTGTAATTGTTCTAAGGAAATTCGCCAAATTTATTGTATTATAATTCAGCGGTTTGTTCATATCTAGCTCTATAGTATGGATTTTACTTAAACCCGCCCTGCAGAATTTTAAATTCTTGTCTTTTATTTCCAAAATCTCCTCAATATTCCAAATAGTATTAAAATCAAATCTTTTACTACCACATCTTCGTTCAACTAACCTTCTTATATTTTCTGTAAAACCTAAATTGCAATTAACAATAATATCTTCTGAAAAAGTAGAGTTTAACCAATTAAAAATTAAATCGTAGTTATTTGACCTATACATATTTTTGTCATGTGCAATAGAAGTCAAATACTGTACTATTCCTTCATCCAAAATTAATATATGGTAGCAGCTATTAATCTTCGCTTTGTAAATCAAATATAATAAAAGTATTAATCCTCTAGTCCACTTCATACTATCTAGCGTTAATTTATTCTTGATAGCAATCTTAATAATTAATATATTAACTCGAAGTTGATTAATATTTAGCAAAGCAATAATATTTTTAAGAAACTTGTTATCAGAGTATAAATCATTAAAGAGGTCCTCTCTTGTAGCAACAACAATATTCTCATTTTTTAATACTTTCACAACGTTATTAGTTAAGGTTGTTTTTCCAGAACCTGGTAACCCATTTAAGTCACAAATTAACATTACAAATACTCCCAAATTATTTCTTTTATCTGTAATAAAATTTCAGCAAGATCTTTTTCTGCATTTATTTCAAATATTAGAGTGTCGGGAAACTTCAATTCAGCAACTTTTTTAGTTTTTTCTTCAAAATATTTATAATTATTTTGTTCAGGCTTTCTTTTCATTGATGTCTCAGTAGAAATATTAAGCCTAAATATTAAATCAGGCTTAATATCAACAGTTCTCTTCAATATTTTTGCTTCAATTTTAGATAACTCTTTTAAGTAATTAGTTTTTGCTTTTTCATACAATATACTTATTTTCGGACCATCATTAATCCCCATCTGTTGTAATTGAGGGTATCTATCAGTTATGCTATATCCTCCATTTAACCTATACTTGTGCATCTTATTAATAGTTCTATAATTATCATATACAATAGAAATTATATTTAAACTCAATATTAGACTTTTAATAAAACCTATTGAATTGTTTGGCTGTTTCTTATATTTCTTAATACCATTTTTTTTGCTATTTGTAATTTTTTTCTTACTCATCGAGATCAAATCTATAGCTCTTGCAAATAAGTTTTTTGATCCATCCCCTGCTCCTAAATAAATCAATTTTGTTTCTATTTTTTTGCCTAACCATATGTTCATTTCTTTTGATAGAGTGCTTGTGAATGTCAATGAAAAAGTTGACCACCTGACATTGAACTTCTTTACCACCATGACGTTGAATTAGTTTACCAATAGCAAGGTTTTTGACATTCAATTAGTTTACCACTTATGACGCTCAAAAAG
>JAVEXI010000018.1:0-32320 GCA_034004165.1 Gudongella sp.
CATTGGCAGGAGTTCCGTTGGGACTCAGAGTGTATCATGCAGTAGAACCAGAATTTAAGGAATCAGTAGATGCAGGAGTATATGACGATCAGATTGGTATGATGGAAATGGTTCTTGACGTGGATGCCATTGTGGCAGAAGTAAGTTCCATGAGACAGGAGCATACCAAATATTAACTCCAATAAATAAATGAGAGGAGGTAACCAAATGGGAAAAATTAGAATAGTTCACTATATTAACCAGTTCTTTGCCGGTATTGGCGGAGAGGAAAAGGCCGACCACAAACCTGAGGTCCGAGAAGGAGCTATGGGACCTGGCCTTGCAATCCAAGCTGGTTTTGGCGGAGAAGCAGAGATTGTTGCCACTGTAATTTGTGGAGACAGCTATTTTGGAGAGAACATAGATGAAGCGAAAAATGCCGTTTTGGAGATGGTAAAGGGATATTCTCCTGATTTGTTTATCGCAGGACCAGCATTTAATGCCGGAAGATATGGGGTTGCCTGTGGTACCATAACAGAGGCAGTTCAGTCAGAATTAGGAATACCAGCTCTGACAGGTATGTATATAGAGAACCCTGGTGTGGATATGTACAAGAAAGATATCTACATCGTATCGACCAAAAATAGTGCAGTTGGGATGAGAGATGCTGTTGCAGCAATGGTTCCACTGGCTAAAAAACTCATAAATAAAGAAGCTGTTGGTGCTCCTGATCAGGAAGGTTACATTCCAAGGGGAATAAGAAAGAATGTATTTACTGATAAAAGAGGCTCAGAAAGAGCTGTTGATATGCTTCTTAAGAAACTTAAAGGCGAAGAATTTGAAACTGAGTATCCAATGCCTGACTTTGACAGAGTTGAACCTAATCCAGCAATTAAGGATCTAAGTAAGGCTACTATAGCTCTAGTAACATCAGGCGGTATAGTGCCAAAAGGCAATCCAGACCACATAGAGTCTTCATCAGCTTCAAAATATGGAAAGTATGATTTAGAAGGAGTAATTGATTTAACTGTCGAAACCTTTGAAACTGCGCACGGTGGATATGACCCTGTGTATGCAAACTTAGATGCAGATAGAGTATTACCAGTAGACGTAATGAGAGACTTAGAAAAAGAAGGCAAGATAGGCAAGTTGCACAGATACTATTATTCTACTGTCGGAAATGGAACTTCTGTTGCTAATGCAAAAGAATTTGCTGAAGAATTTAGCAAAGAACTTGTTGCAGACGGAGTAGATGCGGTTATCCTGACTTCTACCTGAGGCACCTGTACACGTTGCGGTGCAACAATGGTAAAGGAAATAGAAAGAGCAGGGCTGCCTGTAGTCCACGTTTGTACAGTAGTACCGATATCACTTACGGTAGGAGCGAACAGAATCGTACCTGCAATAGCGATACCTCACCCGTTGGGGAACCCAGCCTTAGACCCTGCAGAGGAAAAGGCTTTGAGAAGAAAACTGGTTGAGAAAGCTCTCAACGCATTGACAGTTGAAGTAACAGAACAAACAGTATTCGAAAAATAATCTCAAACAAATGGGTGATTGTACAATCACCCATTTGTAAACTGTAAATTAAATGGAGGTGACTCTTTTGAGTTATTCAGTAGTAAAGGGAACGAGTTATGTGCTCGTACATGCACCAGATATGGTTCTTCATAATGGAACTACTCAGACGACAGAAAGGCTTCTTAATCCAAACTCAGAGTATCTTAAGAATCTCCCACAAAGCTTAAGAACGTATGATCAAGCGGTTAATTACCTTCCTAATCAGGTGTATATTGGAAACAAAGAGCCTGAAGATTTAAGAATTCAACCTCAGCCGTGGGTAGAAGTAGATGTTCCGGGCTCAGGAAGAAATGGCAGATTTGGAGAAATTATGCCACAAGATGAGTTTATAGGGCTTATTAAAATTGTTGACGCTTTTGACCTAGTAAAACTATCTAAGGAAATAACGGCTACAATTAGAGAAAAGCTGATAAATCACCCATTAATTAACGACGATTTAATTTCAAGATTAAAAGATGGAGAAGAATTTGCCGATATAAATAAACTTATAGATGAACAGGGTGCAGAAGAGATTTATCTTGACGGGAACGTAGTTGGTTGTGTTAAGAGAGCTCATGACGTCGATGTAAACTTGAACGCACATGTAATATATGAGAATCTGGTATCAAAAGCTTCTGGAGTTCTTGCAGCACTTCACCTGATTAAGAATACAGGTATTGATCCTACGATAGTCGAGTATGTTCTTGAGTGCTCTGAAGAAGCCTGTGGAGACATGAATCAGCGTGGAGGAGGCAACTTTGCTAAAGCAATTGCAGAAGTAGCCGGATTTACCAGTGCTTCAGGTTCAGATGTAAGAGGATTTTGTGCTGCCCCAACTCATGCATTGATTTCTGCTGCCTCTATGGTCAAAGCTGGAACATTCAAGAATGTTCTCGTAGTTTCCGGAGGTTCTACAGCGAAACTTGGCATGAATGGAAAGGATCACGTTAAGAAGGGATTACCAGTACTTGAAGATGTAATTGGTGGATTTGCAGTATTAGTTTCTGAAAATGATGGTTCAAGTCCTGTTCTGAGGACTGACTTAGTAGGAAGACATACTGTAGGAACTGGCTCTTCTCCTCAAGCAGTAATTACTTCGCTGGTAACTGAGCCTTTAGATAGAGGAAATATGAAAATAACTGACATCGATAAGTATTCAGTTGAAATGCAGAACCCTGATGTTACAAAACCTGCAGGAGCAGGTGATGTTCCAAATGCAAACTATAAAATGATTGCAGCACTTGGTGTAAAGAGAGGGGAATTGGACAGGGGAGATATTAACGATTTTATTGTGAAACATGGTATGGAAGGATGGGCACCAACTCAGGGGCATATACCATCAGGAGTTCCATACGTTGGATTTGCTAAAGAAGACATCGAAAAAGGAAAAGTAAACAGAGCTATGATTGTAGGAAAAGGAAGCCTTTTCCTAGGCAGGATGACTAACCTGTTTGACGGTGTTTCAATAGTTATGGAGAAAAATCATGGAATTGCAGAGGAGAGTAAAGGTATTTCTCAAGACGAGGTTAGAAGCCTGGTAGCCGAAGCCATGAGAGAGCTTGCTTCAAATCTTTTGCAAGGATAGAGGTGATAAAATGGCAACAGATAACGTTAAAAAAATGGTAGGCAATATCTTTAATGAAATTGCTGATGCAATGGAAACAGGCACATTTGGCGCGAAGGTAAGAGTTGGGCTAACCACTTTTGGCAGTGAGCTTGGAGTGGAAAATATGGTTAAAGGTGCCGAGATGGCTCAAAAGAAATCTCAGGCACTGGAAGTCGTTCTAATTGGACCTAAAACTGATTCATCCCTCACTCAGATTGTTGTGGATACTGAGGATCAGGGATACAGTGAAATGGAAAGACTTCTCGACTCAGGTGAATTAGATGCTTGTGTGACTTTACACTATAATTTTCCTATAGGAGTATCAACTGTCGGAAGAGTGACTACACCAGGTAGGGGTCGTGACATGATTATTGCAACCACAACGGGTACGTCATCAGCTCACCGAGTTGAGGCTATGGTCAAAAACGGAATATATGGCATAATAGCTGCTAAAGCTTTGGGGATTAAAGAACCAACCGTAGGGATATTAAATGTAGACGGCGCGAGACAAGCTGAAAGAGCTTTTAATGAGCTCTCATCAAAGGGATACAAGATTAACATCACTGAGTCAGAAAGAGCTGACGGTGGTGCCGTTATGAGAGGTAATGACCTTCTTACAGGAACTCCCGACGTTATGGTGACAGATACACTCACAGGTAATATCATTATGAAGGTTTTTTCTTCATTTATGACCGGAGGTAGCTATGAGTCTGTTGGATATGGTTATGGGCCTGGAATAGGAGAAGGTTACGATAGATTAGTAATGATCTTGTCCAGAGCTTCAGGAGTTCCAGTGGTAGCTAATGCGATTCTTTACGCAGCGGAGCTTGTTCAAGGTGAAGTTCAAAAAGTCGCTAAACAAGAATTTGAGGCTGCTAATAAAGCTGGCTTAAAAGAAATTCTAGCTTCTTTAAGTAAAGAAACTAAGAAAGAAGAAGTAAAGGAACCAGCTAAAGCTCCTGATAAAGAGCCAGTAACTGGTACTATTGAGGGAATTGATATTATGGAACTGGAAGATGCGGTACAAGTTCTGTGGGAAAGTGGCATATATGCTGAATCTGGAATGGGCTGTACGGGACCGATTGTCATGGTCAATGAAACAAAAATTGGCGATGCTGTAGGTGTATTGTCGAAATCGGGTTACGCAGTAGATCAAACTGAAAACTGCTAATATATAGCTAGAACAACTTACGGACATGAGGCTCAACTAATGAGCCTCATGTCCAATTTTACCTTTAATCTTTTTAGGTAAAATTGGTATGATAATTGCATGTATAATTGTTTCGAACCTCAAAGTTTGATATAATAATAAAGCAGACTAAAAAGAGGGGGAGAACAATGAGGCTAAACTACGATTTAACATTAGAACAAAGCCAAAAGCTTATAATGACGCCAGAATTAAGACAAGCCATACAATTGCTCCAGTACTCGAGTCTGGAATTAAAAGAGTACTTGTCTAAGGAAATGGAGGAAAATCCTCTTTTAGAACTTGAAAAAACTGATGACAATACTCAAACTATTGAAAATCTTAAAGAAGATAAGGACATAGATTTTAAAGAATTTCTTGAAAGCTTTGACGACATCAGTTATAGATCTGAAATTGATAGAAGTAAAGAAGATTTCTCTTATGAAAACTATGTAAGCTACACACCTACTTTAAAAGATTATTTAATTGAGCAGCTTAATCTTGTGACAATCGGTGCAAGAGAATACAAAATCGCAGAAAACATCATTAACAATATAAATGATGTTGGCTATCTATCAGTACCAATTTCTGAAATTGCTTCATATCTATCTGTTGCTGTTGAAGAGGTTGAAATGATGCTAACAGTAATTCAATCATTCGATCCGCTCGGAGTTGGAGCCAGAGATTTGAGAGAGTGCTTATGTCTTCAGGTGAAAGATATTAAAGACAAAAATCTAGTTAAGATTATAGAACTTTATTTAGAAGATATTGCTTCCAATAAACTGTCGAGGATTTCTAAAAATTTGGATTTGAATATAAAAACTGTGCAGGATTATGCTGATACGATAAAATCACTTGAACCAAAACCTGGAAGGACATTTCGTTCAGATGGAGAAGACATCAGATATATTATTCCTGATGCAACAATAGAAGAAATTGATGGAGAGTACGTAGTAACGATAAATGAAGTATCTGGACCAAGACTGAACATAAATGAATATTATAAGAACCTAATTTTGACGACGACTGACGAAAAAACCTCTGAATTTCTCCAAGAGAAATTCAACTCTGCAATCTGGGTTATTAGGAGTATTGAACAAAGGAGACAGACTTTATCAAAAGTAATCAATTCGATTCTGAAGTATCAGAAAGAATTTTTCAAGCATGGTGAGCAGGTACTAGTACCATTGACACTAAAAGAGGTTGCAACAGACATAGATATGCACGAATCTACAATCAGTCGGGCAACTAATGGGAAGTATGTACAGACTCCAAGAGGAGTATTTGAACTGAAATACTTCTTCACCACTGGACTTACAGGTGCTGAAGGGGAAGTTTCTGCGACTTGTGTAAAAGCTGTCATTAAGAGTATAATTGCTGAAGAAGACTCTAAGAAACCTTTAAGTGACCAACAAATAGCAGGAATGATGGAAAGCAGGGGAGTAGAGATTTCCAGAAGAACAGTAGCCAAATATCGAGATGAGATGAATATTCCTTCATCAACAGTCAGAAGAAGATATTGAGTTTGAAGACTTGAAATAATGAAAGCTCTTTGATATACTTTCTATAGGATATTTTTTTACTCGTAGTGGGACAAATAACACAATGCCGGGACAAATACAACCCATAACTGGAGGTGATACTATAACTACAATTAATAGAATGAGTATTCTGGTTCCAGAAGCTATAGAATTGTTTGAAAGAAGATATTCAATATTACGGACAATCGCTTTTAGGCAGCCTGTTGGCAGAAGAATGTTGTCTACAGAACTACAATTACCAGAGCGAACTATAAGGAATGAACTAGACATTCTGAAGGGCAAAGGTTTATTAAATTCAGACAATCTGGGTATGTATGTTACAGATTACGGAACTACGATACTAAATGAGTTTCGTGGAATATATGAGGAAATTAAGGGAATACCTTTCCTGACTGACAGAGTTAGAAAAGCATTGAAGGTCAAAGAGGTAATAGTAGTACCAGGAGATTCTCAGGTTGAAGAACTGGTACTAAAGGATATGGGTAAAATCGCTGCAAAGAGGCTGGTAAAAAATCTCCTACCAAGGGATATAGTAGGTGTTACTGGTGGGACGACCATGTCTGCGGTTGCACAAGAAATACCGTCAGATAGAAAGTTTCCCGACGTGACAATTGTCCCAGCCAGAGGTGGATTGGGTACGGATATATATACGCAGTCAAACTCGATAGCAGCCAAGATTGCGGGGGAACTCAAGTCCATGTACCGATTACTTTACATTCCTGACAGTATGGGTGACAGAGCGATGGAATTGGCATTAAATAATGCAGAGATAAAAGAAGTTTTGACTCTTATAACTAACATGAGGATTTTACTCTTTGGAATCGGTAGAGCGGATACGATGGCAAGAAGGCGGCAGCTAGATGAGGGTAAGTTTTTAGAGCTGATGGAGAAAAAAGCTGTATCAGAAGCTTTTGGTCACTACTTCGATATTTCTGGCAAAGAAATTTGGGAATATAAGACGGCTGGCCTTTCGCTGGATGACTACAGGAGGGTAGAAGATGTTATCGGAGTAGCAGGTGGTGAAGACAAAGCAGAAGCAATAATCTCGGTTTCTTCGATAAGAAAGGAAATATCACTTGTTATCGATGAAGCTGTGGCCAATAAAATTTTGAAGTTATTAAATATTAAGGAGGAATTGATATGACATTAAGAGTTGGACTAAGTGGTTTTGGTAGAATTGGTAGAGACGTAGTAAGAATTTGGGCTGAGGAAAAAGTTGAAGATTTTGAAATTGTAGCAATTAATGCTTCAGGAAACATTCCTGATCTGGCACATCTTTTTAAATGGGATAGCATTTACGGAAAGTTTAAGGGGACAATAGAAACCTATGATGAAGGATTTATCATAAATGGAAAGAAAATTCCTGTGGTTGCTTACCGTGATCCAGCCGAAATTCCATGGAAAGAGTTAGGTGTAGATCTTGCCATAGATTCTACAGGAGCTTTTAAGGAAAAGAAAGACCTTATGAAACACGTAGAATCTGGAGCTAAGAAAGTGATGATAACAGCTCCAGCAAAAGATGAGGACATTACAATAGTTCTAGGCGTCAACGATGAGCTTTATGACCCCGAAAAACACGTTATAATTTCAAACGCCTCATGTACTACAAACTGTCTGGCTCCTGTAGCAAAAGTAATCCTTGAGAACCTAGGAGTAAAAAAAGGATTAATGACTACTGTTCACGCATATACAAATGACCAGATGATTCACGACAGGAGGCATAAAGACCTTAGAAGGGCTAGAGCTGCAGCTGAAAATATAATACCGACAACAACAGGAGCTGCAAAAGCTGTTTCACTGGTTCTGCCAGAGCTTAAAGGCAAGTTAAATGGTTTTGCTCTTAGAGTCCCTGTGCCTACAGTTTCACTTGTCGATGTAGTATTTGAAGTTGACAGACCTACTACTAAAGAAGAGGTCAACAAGTTTTTAAAGGATGCAAGTGAAGGCGAACTAAAAGGAATACTGGGTTTCAGTGAAGAACCATTGGTATCTAAAGATTTCCAAGGAGATGAAAGATCTTCTATAGTAGATGCTGATTCGACGATGGTAATCGACAATATGGTTAAAGTAGTTTCTTGGTACGATAATGAGTGGGGTTATTCCAGAAGAGTAGTAGACCTTGCAAGCCTTATGGCTGCTAAGTGGTAAAGGCAAATTGGCTGGGCCTAAAGGCCCGGCCTATTTTTGGTCAGCATTTCAAATAATTCAAAGAAGGTGTATATTTTGATGAGTAAAAAAACTTTAAGAGATATGGAAGTTCAAGGGAAGAAAGTGCTCGTCAGAGTGGACTACAATGTACCTATGGACGAAAAGTCAAATATCACTGATGATACCAGGATTACAAGTTCTTTGCCAACATTAAGATATTTATTGGACCAGGGCGCTGCGATTATTTTAATGTCGCATCTGGGTAGACCTAAAGGACAGGCAAACAATAAATATTCTCTTGAACCTGTAGCAAGAAAACTATCGGAATTGATAAACAAGGATGTTATCTTTGAAGATGTTGATGAGGTCGTCTCTGAAAAAGTAGCAACTGATGCTAAAAATCTTCAGCCAGGACAGATAATGATGCTTCAGAACACCAGGTTTAGAAGTGAAGAAGAAAAGAATGATGATAGCTTTGCAAAAGATCTGGCTTCATTGGCAGAACTATATATTAACGATGCTTTCGGTACTTCACACAGAGCTCATGCATCCAATGTAGGAGTCTCGAAATACCTCCCTTCAGCAGTAGGCTTTTTAGTCGAAAAAGAAATCAGTGTGATGGGAAAAGCATTGGAAGAGCCTGAAAGACCATTTGTTGCAATACTTGGAGGAGCAAAGGTCTCTGATAAAATAGGAGTAATTGAAAATTTGATTTCAAAAGTCAATGCCATAATAATTGGTGGCGGAATGGCTTTTACTTTTCTAAAAGCTAATGGACACGAAATAGGGAAATCTCTGCTTGAAGAAGACAAAATTTCTTTGGCTAAAGATTTAATGGATAAGGCTATAAAACATGGGGTTGCAATAATACTCCCAATCGATATTATAGTTGCAAAAGAATTTAAAAATGATTCTGAACACTTTGCTGTATCAGTAGAAAAAATTCCTAGTGATATGATGGGTCTTGATATAGGACCTGAATCTATAGATCTCTTTAAGAGTGTAATACAAGAAGCTAAGACAATAATTTGGAATGGACCTATGGGCGTATTCGAAATGGACAATTTCAATAAAGGTACCTATGCAATTGCGCAAGCCCTGGTCGATTCAGGTGCAATTACAATCGTTGGAGGAGGAGATTCGGCTGCTGCAGTTGAAAAAGCAGGTCTAGCCGATAAAATTACCCATGTTTCCACAGGAGGCGGTGCATCTTTAGAGATGCTTGAAGGAAAGATTCTCCCTGGAATAGCTGCAATTAGTGAATGAGGAGGTAGATTTGTTGAGAAAACCGGTAATAGCAGGTAATTGGAAAATGAATAATACAATTTCTCAGTCAGAAGTACTGATTTCAGAAATTCTTCAATTTAAACTGGATGAAAGTGTAGAGGCAGTTATATGCACGCCGTTTACTTCACTTGAGAGAGCTAAAAGACTGACTGAGAATTCAGGAATAAGAGTTGGCGCTCAAAATCTTCATTGGGAGGAAAAAGGAGCTTATACTGGTGAGATTTCGCCATTGATGCTGAATGAACTGAATGTTGATTATGTAATCATCGGGCACTCAGAACGCAGACAGTATTTTGGAGAATCTGATGAGACGGTGAATAAAAAGATTATCTCTGCTTTGAAACATGATCTTATACCAATTGTCTGCGTTGGTGAAACTTTAAGCCAAAGAGAGAATAATATTCACCATGAGGTCATCAGAGAACAGACTATAAAAGCACTTGATGGAATTTCGAAAGATGAATTGAAAAAACTGGTCATAGCCTATGAACCAATATGGGCAATTGGAACAGGTATCACGGCTTCTTCAGATCAAGCACAGGAAATGTGCGAACTTATTCGTAAAACATTAGAGAGTCAAAGTGGGGATGAAACTGCACAGTCAGTCAGGGTATTGTACGGAGGCAGTGTCAAACCTGATAATATTGTTGAGTTGATGAATATGAAAGATATCGATGGTGCTTTAGTAGGAGGCGCCAGTCTTAAGGCTACTGACTTTGAGAGGCTTGTCAACTATAAAATGGAGGTCTTTTGATGACAGGAAAACCTGTACTGTTAATGATTTTAGATGGCTATGGGATAGGAAAGGATTACCCTGGTAATGCTGTAAAACTAGCCAGAACGCCCAATATGGATAAATTGATGAAGGAATGGCCGCACACTGAGATTAATGCAAGCGGACTGTCTGTTGGCCTGCCAGAAGGCCAGATGGGTAATTCTGAGGTTGGGCATTTGAATATTGGATCTGGTCGTATTGTTTATCAGGATCTAACCAGAATAACCAAAGATATTGAAGATGGAGGTTTTTTTACAAACAAAGCTTTCCTAGGTGCAATTGAAAACGCAGAGACTAATGATTCAGCTATCCATTTGATTGGTTTGGTGTCTGATGGAGGTGTTCACAGTCACAACACGCATATTTACGCATTACTCAAGCTTATGAAAGATAAGGGAATGAGTAAGGTTTTTGTCCATGTAATACTGGATGGCAGGGATGTACCTCCTAAAATTGGAGAAAAGCATGTACGAGAATTACAAGATTTTATTGATGATATCGGTGTTGGTACTATTGCAACTGTCTCGGGAAGATACTATGCTATGGATAGAGATAAGAGATGGGATAGAATAGAATTAGCATACGATGCTATGACTATGGGCAAGGGCGAAGAGTTTGAAAACCCTGTGGAGTCAGTTGAAAGCTCTTATACTAAAAATATCACCGACGAATTCATGATTCCTGCTGTAATTGTAAGAGATGGAAATTCTGTAGGATTAATAAATAATAATGATTCGATAATATTTTTTAACTTTAGACCAGACCGTGCAAGGCAAATAACAAGAGCTTTTGTCGATGCAGATTTTGAAGGGTTTACAAGAAAGAAGAGAGTAGAAACATATTATGTGACCATGACCGAATACGATAAAACAATAGAAAATGTTCATGTCGCATACCAAAACGAAAATCTTGACAACACATTAGGTGAATACGTTTCTGAAAAGGGACTTACACAATTAAGAATTGCAGAAACAGAAAAATACGCGCATGTAACATTCTTTTTTAATGGCGGAAGAGAAATTCCATTCAAAAATGAAGACAGGGCGCTGATTGCGTCACCGAAGGTTGCAACTTACGATTTAAAACCTGAAATGAGTGCTTTTGAAGTTAGAGACGAGATAATAAAGAGAATAGAATCAGAGAAATATGATTTGATTATACTAAACTTTGCAAATCCCGATATGGTTGGACATACAGGGGTTATAGAAGCTGCTGTTACAGCAGTCGAAACTGTCGATGAATGTATGGGCGAAATCGTTGATTTGATGTTAAATAGAGGCGGTAGAGTAATAGTGACTGCCGACCATGGAAACGCTGAAAAACTTATAGATGAAGCGAATGGGGGACCATTTACTGCTCATACTACAAATAAAGTTCCTCTTTTAATAGCTGGTGAGGGGCATTTAAATTTGCGAGAGGGGATATTAGCCGACATTGCGCCGACAATATTAGATCTTTTGGGTCTTGAAAAGCCTTCTGATATGACTGGGGATTCACTAATAATTAAAAAATAGAGGAGTGGTTATATGAGCCTAATTACAGATGTATATGCAAGAGAGGTACTGGACTCCAGGGGAAACCCAACTGTTGAAGTGGAGTTGTGGACCGAAGCAGAAGGATTTGGACGAGCAATCGTTCCGTCCGGGGCTTCAACTGGAATATATGAGGCGGTAGAATTAAGGGATAAAGATAATTCGAGATACCTTGGTAAGGGAGTACTCAATGCCGTAGACAATGTCAATAGCATTATAGCTGATGAAATAATCGGACTTGAAGTTTTTGACCAGGTACTGATTGACCAGATTCTTATTGAACTAGACAATACAGATAATAAGGGAAAACTTGGGGCTAATGCAATCTTGGCAGTATCCATGGCTGCTGCTAGGGCAGCTGCCAATGAACTAGGTATTCCCCTGTATCAGTATTTGGGTGGTGTGAATTCTAAGACGCTCCCTGTACCTATGATGAATATTCTAAACGGTGGAGAACACGCAGACAATAATGTAGACATTCAAGAATTTATGGTTATGCCCGTAGGAGCAGACAACTTTAGAGAAGGACTCAGGATGGGAGCAGAAGTATTCCACAATCTAAAAGCAGTTTTGCAGTCAAAAGGCTTAAGTACATCAGTTGGTGATGAAGGAGGTTTTGCACCTAATTTATCAAGTAATGAAGAAGCTCTTGCTACGATAGTCGAAGCCATAAATAAAGCTGGATACAAACCTGGTGAAGATATTTTACTTGCTCTGGATGTAGCTGCTTCAGGAATGTATGATAAAGATTCAAAAGTATACAACCTTAAAGGTGAAGGCAGACTTCTGACTTCAGAAGAGATGGTAAGTTACTATGAGGACCTGGTTTTTAAATATCCAATAATCTCAATAGAAGATGGTTTAGACGAAGACGACTGGGATGGTTGGAGCCTTATGACACAAAAGCTAGGCAAAAAAATACAGATAGTTGGAGACGACCTGTTTGTAACGAATACACAGAGATTAAAAAGAGGAATTGAAACTGAAGTTGCAAATTCAATCCTAATTAAGCTAAATCAGATAGGTACCATAACAGAGACTCTTGATGCAATCGAGCTAGCCAAGACTCATGGGTATACGACTGTAATATCACACAGATCAGGAGAATCAGAGGACTCAACAATAGCAGATCTTGCAGTGGCAACAAATTCAGGGCAAATAAAAACAGGAGCCCCTTCAAGGACTGACAGAGTTGCAAAATACAATCAACTATTGAGAATTGAAGATGAGCTTGGTGAAATGTCTAAGTACAATGGAATGTCTACCTTTTACAACTTAAAATAATTGTTTGACAAAGAAAATATTTAAGAGTAAAATAAAACGCAAATGCAAATAATTCGCATTTGCGTTTTATTTTGTTATTGAAGGGTATACTTTTAAGGAATTGACGAGGAGGTTAGTTATGAAATTTAGTAAGAAACTCATATTATTAATTACTTTAATCATGATATTAATGCTGTTATTTATTTCGGGTTGTACAAAAGATGAGATAAATCAAAGAGACAACGACGATTCGGTCGATGGGAAGATAACCGTAGTTGCTACTCTTTTTCCACAATATGATTTTGCCAGAACAATTGGGGGAGATAAAATTAATGTAAAGCTTATCCTTCCACCCGGAGTTGAGCCTCATTCATATGAACCAACACCTATGGATGTTATCCAGATGAATAAATCGGAGCTATTTCTTTATACAGGTGAAGATATGGAGCCTTGGGCGTTTAATATGATTCAAAATCTGGAAGCAGAGGGTGTACTTGTAATAGATCTCTCTAAAAGCATAGAACTTATGGACTCAGATCACGAACATACTGAAGATGATTCTCATGCAAAAGATCCTCACTATTGGACTGATCCAAATCTTGCATCAGTAATGGTTGAAGATATTCTTCAAGCCATATTAAATCTTGACTCCCCAAATGCGAACTATTACACTGGGAACGCTGACAGGCTGAAATCGGAGCTTTCTCAACTAGATCAGGATATTAGAAACGCAATTGAAAAAATGGGATCCAGAACAATACTATCAGGAGGACATTTTGCTTTTGGGTACTTTGCACACCGTTACGGTCTGATAAGTATGTCACCTTATGAGGGATTCTCACCAAATGCTGAACCTACTCCAAAAAGCATATCAGAACTTATAGATACTATAAAAGAGACAGGTGCAAAGGCTATATTCTATGAGGAACTAATAGATCCAAAAGTCGCAAGAATTATATCAGAAGAGAGTGGGGCAGAGATGCTTATGTTACATGGAGTACACAACGTATCTCAAAATGAACTGGAGTCAGGCAAAAGCTACGTAGATTTTATGTATGAAAATCTCGAAAATTTAAAAACGGGGTTGGGATATAATGACTAAACTTATTGAAGTTAAGAGGATAAATGTCTTTTATGGACAACAAAATGTCCTTAAGGACATTAGCTTTGAAATTTTTGAAGGAGATTATATAGGTCTTGTCGGAGCCAATGGTTCGGGCAAGACAACTCTTGTAAAAGCACTTTTAGGGCTTGTTGCCGTAAGTTCTGGTGAAATAACTCACTATGAAGGAACTAACGGTAGAACTGCTGTCGGCTACCTGCCACAGGTCGCAGTAACTGGAAACCTTTTATTTCCGGCAGAAGTACATGAAATAGTTGGAACAGGGCTTCTAGGAACTAAGAAATTTCCTAAGAGAATAACCAAAGAGGATCAAATATTAATAGACGACATTTTAAGTCGTTTAGATATTTTAAAATTGAAACACAAGAAAATTGGTGATTTGTCCGGTGGACAGCAGCAGAGAGTCCTTCTCGCTAGGGCGATGGTAAATAGCCCTAAATTATTGATTTTGGATGAACCGACAAGTGCACTTGATCCAAAAGTAAGAAATGATTTTTTCATGTTGATAAAAGATATAAACGAAAACAGCAATACAGCAATACTCCTGGTTTCTCACGATCTGAATTCAATCAGGAAATGTTCAGATAAAATAATGCTTCTCGACAGAAGACTTGAATATTTTGGAGCTACAAGTGAATTCTCTGACTATGACCATATACATTAAGAGGTGGAATAATGGATACTGTACTTGTTTTAATTAAAGAGGCATTAAAATACAGCTTTATGCAAAGAGCGATTATAGCAGGTGTGTTCATTGCTCTTAGCAGCTCAATACTAGGAGTATTTTTAGTTTTAAAAAGGTATTCTATGATAGGTGACGGACTTGGTCATGTGAGCTTTGCCACTGTTGCAATTGCGCTTTTACTGGGGGCTTCTCCCTTATTGGTGTCAATTCCCATAGTAATCCTTGCTTCACTTTTTATAATGAAGCTAAATGAAAAAGCAGGGCTCCATGGAGATGCTGCAATAGGTCTTGTGTCTTCGTTCTCGGTTGCTCTTGGCGTTTTGATATCGAGCATAGCTGGTGGCTTCAACGTAGACCTTTTTAGCTACCTATTTGGAAGCATACTTGCTATTAGAGAATTTGATATGTATTTGTCAGTTGTACTAGCTATTATGGTGATAGCACTGGTCTTGTTTTTCTACAACGATCTATTTGCTGTAACCCATGATGAAGAATTTGCCAGCGTCATTGGAATAAAGACAAAAATGATGAATTATATGATTGCAGTACTTGCATCAGTTACTATAGTCCTGGGCATCAGGGTAGTAGGAACTCTTTTGATTTCCAGTATGGTAGTTTTTCCTACGGTTACTGCACTGCAGCTATCAAGAAGTTTTAAACAGACTATTCTATTTACTGCGATAATCTCCGTTTTGGCGGTAATTATTGGAGTTTTTGGGTCTTATATTTTGGATTTTCCCTCGGGAGCAAGTATTGTAATGGTGAATGCATTGTTTTTTGTGATGGCTTTTTTGTTTAAGCCGCTTATAGCAGGGAGGCAGTGATATGAGAAGAGAAGAGGCAATTGATTTGCTGAAGAAAAAGGGAATAAAAGTGACCAGACAAAGGGTTGAAATACTGTCGGTTCTTTCAAATGCACTTGTTCCAGTTTCAGCAGATGAAATATATGGTATCGTCGTAAAAAATGGAAAGATGAGCATAAATCTATCAACAATATATAGGGTTTTGGATGCATTGACTCAGAAGGGTATATTGCTCAAATCCAATCTAAATTTAGACGGCAGATTCACCTACGAGTTTAACCGCAACGAGCATAAACATCATATTATATGTATAGAGTGCAATGAAATAATTCCGGTGAAAGGATGTCCTCTAATGGAATATGAAAGTGAACTTGAAATGTCAACAGGCTATAAAATCATGGAGCATTCATTGGAACTTAGAGGTATTTGCCCAAAGTGTCAAAAAAAGAGAAGTAGCGACTTTTGACATTGCTTTTAAGATATGGCTATGTTAAAATGTTAATGTTATAGACACTGAAATGAGATTTACAAACTGTTTTGGGGGGTGTGGGCATGTCTACTATTTTTTCTGTTTTGATGCTTATTTCGAGTATTACTCTGATTGTTAGCATAGTTTTGCAGGACAGCAAATCCGAAGGCCTTGGAGCAATGGGCGGGGGATCTGCTGAAGCTCTGTTTGGTAAAAATATTGGAACAAGCAAAGAAGCTATATTGAGAAAAATCACTATTGTATCTGCAGTAGTGTTTATAATATCTGCTATAGCATTGGCAGCTAATTAAGGAGGAAGGTAAAATGAATTTTGTTTTGATTGCCGCTCCTTTAACAGGGGTGGTTGCTTTGTTATTTGCACTATACAAAGCATCTACAATCGACAAAGTCAGCCCTGGAAATGAGCGTATGGTGGAAATTTCCACATATATTCAAGAGGGCGCAATGGCATTTCTGTCGAGGCAGTACAAGTCATTAGCAATTTTTGTAGTCGGTCTTTTTGTAGTACTCGCATTCTTAATCAACATTACTACGGCTATTACTTTTATTTTTGGAGCATCTTTTTCTATTCTTGCAGGATATTTTGGAATGAAAGTTGCGACTAAAGCCAATGTTCGTACTGCGAATTCAGCAATGGAAAGCGGAATGACAAAGGCTCTCAACGTAGCATTTTCTGGCGGAGCTGTTATGGGAATGAGCGTCGTCGGACTAGGAATCATGGGGATTAGCATTTCATACATCGTTTTTAAGGATCCTGCAATAATCACAGGATTTGGTCTTGGAGCTTCATCAATAGCGCTGTTCGCGAGGGTTGGCGGAGGTATATATACAAAAGCTGCCGACGTAGGAGCAGACTTAGTAGGTAAAGTTGAAGCTGGAATCCCAGAAGATGACCCAAGAAACCCAGCTGTTATAGCTGATAACGTTGGAGATAACGTTGGTGACGTAGCAGGAATGGGAGCAGACCTTTTTGAATCTTATGTTGGAGCAATTATTTCAGCAATTACACTTGGACTGGTTGCTTATGGCGAAAAAGGAGTTTTCTTTGCTCTTGGATTGTCAGCAGTAGGCGTTCTTGCTTCAATTATTGGTGCATTCTTTGTAAAAGGTGATGCAGACCCACAAAAGTCTCTCAACAAAGGAACTCTTGTAAGCTCACTTATCACAATGGTTGTAGCAGCACTTTTAAGCCAGGCTATATTGGGAAGCTTTAGCCCATTTGTTGCAATCGTAGCAGGACTTGTTGTAGGACTAGCAATAGCTAGAATAACAGAAATGTACACATCAGCAGATTATGGCCCAGTCAAGAGAATCGCTAAAGAATCAGAGACTGGAGCATCTACAAATATAATTGGAGGACTGTCTGTTGGAATGATGTCCACAGCAGCTCCGATAGTAGTTATCGCGGTAGGAATACTGGTTGCTTATTATGTAGCTGGAGGAGATGTTGAGCCAGCTAAAGGTTTGTATGGAATTGCTCTTGCTGCAGTTGGAATGCTATCTACAGCAGGGATGACTATTGCAGTTGACGCATATGGTCCAATAGCAGACAATGCTGGCGGCATCGCAGAAATGTGTCACCTTCCTGAAAATGTAAGAAAGATTACTGATAAACTTGACTCAGTTGGAAACACCACAGCAGCTATTGGTAAGGGATTTGCAATTGGTTCAGCAGCACTTACAGCACTTGCGCTGTTTGCTTCTTATACACAGGCAGTAGGGCTTAGCGCAATTGACGTAACAAAACCTACTGTAATAGCAGGACTTTTAATCGGTGGAATGCTTCCATTTTTATTTGGCGCTTTGACCATGGATGCAGTTGGCAAGGCAGCATTTAAGATGATTGAAGAAGTTAGAAGACAATTCAGGGAAATTCCAGGAATCATGGAAGGAACCACTACTCCTGAATATGCAACTTGTGTAGATATAAGTACAAAGGCAGCTCTTAAAGAGATGGTTATCCCTGGTATGCTGGCAGTTGTAGTTCCCGTTGCAATAGGACTTGTACTAGGTACAGAAGCTCTTGGAGGACTACTTGCAGGATCTCTTATTGCAGGCGTACTCATGGCAATATTTATGTCTAATGCCGGTGGCGCTTGGGATAATGCAAAGAAATATATTGAAGAAGGAAACCACGGTGGGAAAGGCAGTGAAGCACACAAAGCAGCTGTTACAGGCGACACTGTAGGAGACCCATTTAAGGATACATCAGGACCATCGATGAATATTCTTATTAAACTTATGACAATAGTTGCACTAGTTTTCGCTCAGGTGTTCGTGACCTACGGCGGGAAATTATTCTAAGTAATAAACAAAAATCCCTCGAAAGAGGGATTTTTTTATATCAGTCTGGCTCTGTATAAATGGACATTTATATGGTATAATTCATAAGAGCTGCATAAAGAAAGTTTAGGAGCAGATTTTATGATAGTCGAGTTAAATGGCATAGCAGTCAATTATATTCAAGAGGGCGATGGGGATACTGTTTTTGTACTTCATGGATGGGGAGCAAATATTGATGCTGTAAGGCCAATAATTGATGTGCTGAATAAGTACTTCAGAGTCGTAGCTTTGGACTTGCCGGGCTTTGGAGATTCACCGGCTCCAGAAAAGCCAATAGACTCTTTTCAGTATGCTGAAATAGTGAAACAGTTGATTGACTATACAGGAACAAAAAAGGTATCTCTGGTTGGACACTCTTTTGGAGGGAAACTCTCAATTATTTTATCGAGTAAATACCCTGAACTGGTAGAAAAAGTTGTACTTATTGACAGTGCTGGGCTCATTCCACAAAGGACGATAAAATACCATTTGAAGGTAGGTACTTTTAAAATCTTGAAAAAAGTATGGAACACACTGTTTTTTTATAAAGACGAAAGCAATAGACTCAAAAGTTTATATAAACTGTTTGGATCAGATGACTACCAGGCTTCCGAAGGTGTCATGAGGAAGATCCTGGTTAAAGTCGTCAATGAGGATATGAAACCTCTTTTGAAGGATATACAGGCTCCAGCTCTGCTTATTTGGGGAGATAAAGATGATGCGACACCACTATACCAGGGGAAAATAATGGAAAGTGAAATTGAGGGGAGTGGGCTTGTAATATTTGAAGGAGCAGGGCACTTTTCTTATGTGGATGATTATGGCAGGTTTAAATTAGTCTTAAAATCATTCTTTAAAATAAGTGACGAAAAAACAAGCAATAGTGAATTTGGAGGAGCATGATGGAAATAGAATTTATATTAGGATTGCTGGCGGCTGGCTTCATTTTTTTTGCTTTGAGTTCAAAGCGTACAAAAGAAGCTTTGCATATGGTACAGCTAGAGGGCTATGATTATGAATACTACGTTAAGTGGCTTAAAGCAAATGGCAGAAGAGCCTATAGCTTAAAAAAGGATCCACAGCCTATTAAAAAACCTCTTGTAATGACTCCAAGGGCAACAAGGTTGTTTAGGGCTAATTTATTGGTTTCTGTAGTATTATATATGCCTGCTGTTATTGGGATAGGAGTTCTATTTGAAAATCTTATACTGACGTTGATTGTTGCAGCTTTGTTTCTTGCTGCAGTATATTATTTACAACCTCTTGTGATATCCTGGACAACTTTAGTTATGAAACCCATTGAAGAAAGAATTAATCAAGGTTTTTATATCTCTGCTCAGACAAAGATTAAGAATAGAGATGATCTTAGTGTAATAGGAATTACTGGGAGTTTTGGGAAAACTAGTACTAAGTTTATAGTTGGTACTATTCTTTCAGAAAGGTTTAATGTATTAAATACTCCCGAATCCTATAATACGCCCATGGGACTATCAAAAGTCATAAACAACGAATTAACTGATGAACATGAAGTATTTGTGGCAGAGATGGGAGCAAAAGAGCTGGGAGAGATAAGAGAACTCGCAGAACTTGCCAGACCGAGAATAGGTATTCTTACCTCAGTTGGACCAGTTCATATAGAAACATTTAAAAACATCGACAATATTATGAAGACGAAATATGAACTTATTGAAGAGCTTCCTACCGATGGGGTGGCAATATTCAATTATGACAATGAATTTATAAGGAAACTGGCTGATAAGACATTTAAAGAAAAACTACTTTATGGAATTGAAGATACTGAAAATCTCGATATTTATGCAGAAAATATCGAAGTAAGTGAAGAAGGCTCTACTTTTGACCTTAAAGACAAAGATGGGAATTCTGTACGTTGTACGACAAAACTATTAGGAAGACACAATATATACAACTTGCTTGCAGGAGCCTGTGCAGCAAGAGTATTGGGACTAACTTTTGAAGAAATTGCAAGTGGGATATCTAAGATATTGCCAATCGAACACAGGCTTAATTTGATAAAGTCGCCAAATGGAGTAATCATCATAGACGATGCATTTAATTCAAATCCAATCGGCGCCAGAGCTGCACTTGAAGTACTGGGACAATTTAGAGATGGTAGAAAAATTGTGGTAACTCCTGGAATGATAGAACTTGGAGAGATGGAGGAACCTGCCAACAGAGAATTTGGAGTAAATATGGGTAAGGTATGTGATTACGTTATTTTGGTAGGAGAAAGCCGAACTATGCCCATTTATGAAGGCCTGATGGAAAGCAATTTTAATAAAGATAATATATTTATAGTAAACAATCTGAATGAAGCAACTACTCAACTGGGTAGAATAACAAAGGCAGGAGATGTTGTTCTGTTTGAAAATGATCTTCCTGACAACTACAGCGAATAAGGGGGAATAAGTAGTTAAGCAATATTTATAAATAATTAAAATATATAGAATATTTTATAATTATTCCAATATAATATCTGACATGACAATTATGAGATATTACTCAATCGGAGAGTTTGCAGCAGATGATTAAAATCCTAAAAATCCAACTTAAGCCAAATAATAAGCAACAGACCAAACTATTTGAATCAGCAGGAACGGCAAGATTTACCTATAACTGGGTATTAGATAGGCAGATTGAGAATTATAAATCTGGAGGCAAGTTTTTATCTGATTCAAAGCTTAGGAAAGAATTAACCCAGTTAAAGAGAACATCAGAATATGCTTGGTTGAATAATTACAGCAATAACATAACTAAGCAAGCCATAAAAGACGCTTGTGATGCTTATATAAAGTTCATTAAAAAGCAATGCAAACATCCCAGATTTAAAAGTAGAAAGAAGACGAAACCTTCATTCTATATAGATACAGACAAAATACAGTTTACTGCAACTCATATAAAACTGGAAAAGCTGACTAACAGCAAAAAGCAAAACAAGCAAAAGTTAAACTGGGTAAGACTTTGTGAAAAAGATAGGATACCTTGCGATAAAGACACTAAGTATATAAATCACAGAATAACTTTTGATGGACTTAATTGGTGGATAAGTGTAGGAATAGAATATCCAAATAGTCAAGAAAGCCCTACTGGTGAAGGCATAGGAATTGACTTAGGGATAAATAAGTTAGCAGTTTTATCCGAAGGCACAGTGTACAAAAATATCAATAAAACCAGTCAGGTTAAAAAGTTAGAGAAGCGTAAGAAACGCCTACAAAGACAAGTATCAAAGAAATATGAGAATAACAAAATCGAAACTAAAGGAGGTGAATACCGTTACTATAAAACAAATAATATTAAGAAGTTAGAAACTAAACTTTTAAAACAAAATCACAGGCTAACGAATGTTCGTCAAAACTATTTACATCAAACAACCACAGAGATTATAAAACGAAAGCCAAGTTATATAGTTGTGGAGGATTTGAATATAAGTGGGATGATGAAGAACAGGCATTTATCTAAGGCAATACAGCAGCAATCTTTCTATGAATTTAAGAGGCAGTTAGAGTATAAGTCTAACTGGAATAATATAGAATTTATCATAGCAGATAGATTTTATCCGAGTAGTAAGACCTGTAGTGAATGTGGAGCATATAAAAAAGATTTAAAACTATCGGATAGAACTTATGTATGCTCAGAATGTGGATGCATTATAGATAGAGACTTAAATGCCAGTATAAACCTTAAGAATTACAAAGAAGTAGTTTAATCATTAACAAGAGACTATTTCTATGTACCTGTTCGTTAGCAGGGAATTTAAGCCTTTGGAGTGTTATATCAAGCGAGAGTAGCATAAGCCAAATCGGACACTATGAAGAAGGAATGAAACATAAAAGTTCATAACTTTTTATAAGTTTTCAGTAACGGAATTTGCATGATTACGGTAGGAATAATGTTTGGCGGCAGAAGTGTTGAACACGAAGTGTCTGTAATAACAGCAATGCAGATAATTGAGAACATAGACAGAGCGAAATACGATCCAGTGCCTATCTACGTCGACAAGAATGGAAGATGGCTTGCTGGCAATAGTCTTAAAGAATTTAAAACTTTCAAAGAAGACAGCCTTAAAGACACAAAAAGAGTTATGCTCTCAGGAAATCATGGCGATAGCAACCTTTATCTACACCCAGATGAAGTGGGTATGTTTTCAAAGAAAGTTTATACTAAAATAGATGTATTTTTTCCTGCTTTTCATGGTACATACGGTGAAGATGGGAGTATACAGGGACTTCTTGAACTAGTTGACGTGCCATATACAGGAGCAGGTGTGCTGGGTTCTGCTGTGGGTATGGATAAAATATTGATGAAAGACGTTTATAAGGCAAACGGACTGCCTATAGTTGAATATCTATGGTTTTACAGGGCTCAGTGGCTTTCAGACAAGAAATTGGTTTTAAATGAAATAGAGAAGAAACTTGGGTACCCTGTATTTGTAAAGCCTGCAAATCTTGGCTCAAGCATTGGAATCTCAAAGGCTAAGAATAGGGAAATGTTAGAAGTAGCTCTTGAAATAGCTGCCAGCTATGATAGAAAACTGATAGTTGAGAAAGCAGTTGATGAGCCAAGAGAGATTAACTGTGCAGTAATGGGTTTTGATAACAAGGTTGAAGCTTCGTTATGTGAAGAACCATTAGGCTGGAGCGAGCTATTGTCTTTTGATGATAAATATGTAAAAGGGAACAAATCTGCCAAAGGGAAAGACTCTAAAAGGGCTATTCCTGCTGATATTTCAGATAATTTGAGGAGTGAAATAGAAAGTCTCGCTAAACAGGCATTTACAGTGATTGATGCGAAAGGTAATGCTAGAATAGACTTCCTTGTAGACACTTCAGAGAATGTATATGTAAATGAAATCAATACTCTTCCAGGTTCTTTGGCTTTCTACCTTTGGGAAGGCAGAGGTTATGAATTTAAGACTTTAATAGACAAGATGATTGAAATAGCTACTATTACTCACAAAGAGAAACAAAAGAATATGTATACTTTTGATTCCAACCTTTTTGCAAGGACTCACTTTGGATTAAAAACTGGAAAAATGTAAGTTTATCTTACATTTTTCTTTATGCGCTAATTATAGCGAAAGGGGATATAAAGATGTCATTAAAAGATGCGATTACAGACTTAATGGAACATCAAGGTTATAAGCCGCTTATGCGTGAAGAACTGGCTGTAAAACTTGGTATTAATAGAAAAGAGTTCAAAGATTTCTTTAAAGTAATCAATGATATGGAAAAAGAAGGATTGATATTAAGAACAAAGAATGACAGATATACGCTGTTAAATTCTGAGTATCTCACAGTAGGTGTAGTCGAGGGTAATGAAAAGGGCTTCGGCTTTGTAGTATCTAAAGAAAGACCAGGCGAAGACGTGTTTATACCTCCAGAAAATATGAATGGTGCAATGCACAAAGACAAAGTAATAGTAAACTTATTGTCTGGAAAGATTCCTGGGAGAAAGCAGAATGGAGAAATCATTCGAGTTTTAGAAAGAGCAAATAAGAGTGTAATTGGTACCTTTGAAAGCAATGGAGGCTACGGATTTGTTATACCTGACAACAAAAAAATATCGTACGATTTTTATGTTTCAAAAACAAATTCTATGAATGCAAAAAATGGGCAAAAAGTAGTTGTAGAAATTACTAAATGGCCTGAAATAAGAAGAAATCCTGAAGGAAAGATCACTGAAGTAATTGGGTATCCGTGGGAAAAGGGCACGGATATTCTATCAATTGTTCGACAGTTTGAACTTCCCAGCGAGTTTTCAGTAAAGGTAAGACAAGAGGCAGAAGCTGTTTCAAAGGATATCTCTAAAGATGAAATCGGAAAAAGAAGAGATTTAAGAGATTTAAATACTGTTACAATTGATGGAGCGGATGCACGAGATTTCGACGATGCAGTTTCAATACAAAGGCTAGAAAATGGTGATTACAGGCTTGGAGTTCATATCGCAGATGTAGCACATTATGTTAAAGAAGGCTCTGCTCTTGATAGGGAGGCATTAAACAGAGGGAATTCAGTGTACCTTCTGGATAGAGTAATTCCGATGCTTCCTCAGGAGTTAAGTAATGGAATATGTTCATTAAATCCCCACGAAGACAGATTGACACTAAGTGTGATAATGGACATTGATGACAAAGGAAAAGTAGTCAGCCATGAAATAATTGAGTCAGTAATCAAAAGTAAGGCAAGGTTAGTTTACGATGATGTTTCAGATTTTCTAGAAGGAAAAGGTGAAGCAAATGATACAATCGTATCACTTGAAAATGATCTTGTACTAATGAAAGAATTGATGAATATTCTTTGGGATAGAAGAGAAAGAAGAGGTAGCATAGATTTTGACTTTCCTGAAAGCTATATCGAGCTAGACAAAAGTGGTAGGCCTATAGATGTAAGAAGAGCAGACAGAAGGATTGCAAACAGACTTATTGAAGAGTTTATGCTGGTCTGTAATGAAACTGTATCAGAGACATATTTTTGGGCTCAGATACCGTTTTTATACCGAATTCATGAAGATCCAAGCCCCGAGAAGGTAATAGAATTTCAAAAATTTATTCATAACTTTGGATACTCAATAAAAGGCAAGGAATTATTCCCTAAGGATTTTCAAGGTCTGATTGAGGAAATTAAAGGGAAAAAAGAAGAACCTGTAATTTCAACTCTATTATTGAGGACTATGAAAAAAGCCGTATACAGTGCAGAACCAGGAAAGCACTTTGGATTGGCAGCTCAGTATTATTCACATTTTACATCGCCTATTAGAAGATATCCTGATTTGGAGATTCACAGGATTATAAAATATACTCTTAAAGGTGTTATAAAACCTAGTAAGCTGGAGCAGCTTGAAGGATGGCTCCCTGAGGTAGCTGAACATACTTCAATGACTGAAAGAAGAGCAGAAGATGCAGAAAGAGAAGTAGAAGACCTTAAGAAAGCTCAATATATGGCAGAAAGAATAGGTCAGCATTACTCTGGAATTATTTCATCTCTGACAAGTTTTGGAATGTTTGTCCAGCTTGAAAATACCATAGAAGGACTAATTCATTTCAACAATATGGAAGATGATTATTACTTCTTCGACGAGATAAGCTATAAAGTTATTGGTGAACGAACAAAGAGAGTTTATAAACTTGGAGATGAAATAGAGATTATAGTTATTGGAGCAGATATTGGGAAAAAGACAATCGACTTTTCAATAAAGGGCTCAAATGTTGACAAATACAGATAATTTTGCTAAGCTTTAAACTCTATAACTTAAGAAGGTGATAGCATGAATAGATCTGCGACAAAAATTATTGCAACCAACAGAAAAGCCAGGCATGAATTCTTTATCGAAGATACAATAGAAACAGGTATCGTACTAAAGGGCACGGAGGTAAAGTCAATCAGGCTTGGAAGGGTAAACATAAAAGAAGCTTTTGCCTCTATTGATGAAGGTGAAGTATATATTAATGGGATGCATATAAGCCCTTATGAGCATGGTAATATCTACAATGTCGATCCTTTAAGGAAGAGGAAACTTCTATTACACAGACGTGAAATAAGAAAGCTTATTGGTGAAACTAAGCAAAAAGGGTACACTCTTATTCCACTTTCTCTATATCTTAAGGATGGAAAAGTTAAAATTGAACTGGCTCTGGCTAAAGGGAAAAAATTATATGATAAAAGAGACACATTAGCCAAAAAAGATGCTGAAAGAAGGATGCAACAGCATTCTAGCGAGAAGTATCAATAAAGTTAAATTGACTCAGACTCGAACATATGTTATAATTTAGTTGCAAAACAACGGGGGTGAACTTGGTTTCGACGGGGATACAGAATCAGGAATAGCGGGTCGTTGTCGCCAAGCAACGCTAAAAGTGGCAAAATAAATTAAACGCAAACGATAATTACGCATTTGCAGCTTAATTAAGCTGCCCGTCAAACCTAAGAGTCCCACGACTTAGGATTTGGCGCCAACTTAGTGGGGAACCGAGCTTAGCAAAGCTTTGAGCTGAGAACGGAATTGATGAAGCTACTAAAACTCATACCCTGCCAGCGGGGGATGAGCAGAGGGAATGATAAATCGCTGACTGCACCCGGAGAGATTCCTGTGGAAGGATTTTCGGACGTGGGTTCGACACCCACCACCTCCACCAAAAATGCTGGTCAAGAAAGTTAACATGGCTTAAGCGCAGTTAAATCAAGCTTTCTTGGCTTTTTTATTTTTAAAAATAGTATTGGTCAAAATCGAGCTAACAAAGGGGTAAACTGTATATAGATGAACAATAATTATACGAACGTGTGAATTGTTAAATTCTACGTTCTTTTTTTTGTTGGCAAAATAAATGATGTGGAGTGTCACAAAACCTAGTACTTAATCGTTACTATTGTTAAGAGCACGACGATCGATCTTTACAGAAAAAAGAATATCCATCCTTTGTTAGAACTTGAAGTAGCAGAAGATATTCAGAATTCAATTTCAAAATCCATGGTGGATACTATCATAAGCTTAACTATGCCAAAATAATCGCCGAAAACTGGTACTGCTATCCCCTGAATACGCTGATGTACTGACACTTAAATATTATTTTGAATTTGAGGATAAAGAAATCATAGATAATAAATAGTATGAAATCAATAATATAATATGATAATATTATATTAAGAAACCAAGGAATTTTGAGCGCAAGAAAAAGGTGTATTTCATCCGTACACTTGCGCTCAGGACCCTTATGTGGAGGTTTAATATGCGTCAAAGAAGTGTAATTACTATTCTTGTCATTATTATTGTTATTATTACAATTACTGCACTAGTCTTTTACACTAACAATAGGGAGTCTGATGTAATAAGTTCTCATTATGAAGTTGCTATGCAGGCTCGTATGATTAGTGATTTTCAGAATTTTGGTGAGGAATTACAGTTGTTCAATAATAAGCTATTAACAGTATTAGAAAAGGATGAATCTTTTAGTTATCTTTCCTACCAGTACTTTATTAACGACATTGTGATTAACAACTTTTTTTCATCTAACTTTTTTTCAGCTGTTGTTCTGCGTACTCCAGCCTTCTATACCTATGAAGAAATTTATACAAATGCTAATAAGAATATAACTAATATGTTTACAAATAGCCAGTCCACAACTGAAGGCTATGAATACTTGCAGGCTTTGTACAACTATAATAAGTTACTACTGCTTGAGTGGGAGAATATTATGTTAGATTTTTTCCCTGATAAACAAAGTCGAACTAGTGAAGAATTTGATCATGCTAGATTGGAAATTATAAGCACTTATCACCAATTTTCTAAAAAATCTGAGGAGTTATTAAGTGCTGAGTTGTTAGATTTGCACGGATTGTTATTTGAGCAATTAGATGGCAACTAGCAACACAAGATTCAACAGCGTGTAACGTACGGTTTTGGTGCAAAAACCATCAATCCCTTTAAAAACAACCCCTTGAAATTAAATCAAGGGGTTTAGTATATTTCTTACTCAATCACAGGAATAAGAAAAGAAGCCACGTACAAATGATTATCAGATCTTATTGCATGCATTACACCAGCTGGTACGATGAAAGCTTTGCCAACAGATAGCTCAACTTCACTGTCTTCAAGTACTCCGAAGCCCTCTCCTTTTATGCAATAAAAAATTTCATCATGCTTTGGGTGTTTGTGCATTGCGACCTTCTTTTCAGCAGGAATAGAGTAGACATTGTTGACCAAAGAATTCTTAATTTTATCTAAATCCATTACTTCACTCCTTATGATCCTTTGAGCTAAAGAGTCTGCTCAGAGGATTCTATTGTAATTATCAGCACTGCTCTTGCCCAAGGAAAGCTTTCTCTGATTATTTCATATTCTTTCCCCGCTTTAGAAAACACGGCTGTTCCCTTAATTAGAAAGCCAGTTCCCTTATAGTTTTTACCCATAACTTCCCTATTGGAGATAGTGAGTAAAATTCTGTCATTTATCATTAAGTTATCTTCTGTAACATTCATTCTACCAGCAGGTAAAAGAATTTTGTCGTCATCTGTAATTCTAATATAACTGTTCCATGAATTTATTACATGTGGAAATTCAGGTCCCATTGTGACAATTGTCAAAGCTGCGTCTGGCGGCGTTTTTATAACTTCCATCAAAGTTTGGTCAATCAAACGATATCACTCCTTAGGTTTACTACTGAACCATGACCAGTTGCAATGAGAGTTGGGTTAAATCGCTTTAGCTGTTCTTGCAACAATATCAATTGCTCTGGATTTGGAATCTGCATAGAATTTACATTTTCAATTTCTTTCAGCCAATCGGAATTCTTTGAAAGTCCTCTTGAATCGCCTCTGGTAATCATAAGATCACTGCTAAAAAATATTCCCCTTGTATCTTCGATTGCGAGAATACCTTCCCAAAGATGAACTTCGGATGGATAACTTATAAATTCTAACTTAAATGAATCAGTATTTAATATTTCTCCTGGTTTTTTAATTAATACTTCACTGTTTATACCAAATCCATTGAGCTCCCTTGCGGTAACTTCGGAGCAAATAGTTACAGCAGATGAATAAGCATCAAGAATAATGCTCAATCCACCACATTCATCAGCCTCAAAATGTGAGGCAAAGATGTATTTTAATTCTTTTTCTCCTAAGACTTCTTTTAACTGTGGAACAAGAGCTTTTGCTTGATGAATATTTCCTGTATGAAACAGTATTGGCTCTTCAGTAAGAAGCAGATACTGATTAAAAGTCAGGTTAATAGCAGGAATATAAGTGCTAAACTGATAAAGATCTTCTCCTATAAGATTCATGAAATCACTCCTTAAATATTATATAGATGCAAATAAACATCCATCTATATAATAGAATAAGCTCAGATAATTCATTTTGCAAGTGTTATATTTCGATTTACGAAATAAATTGAGCATCATAGATGAATTGTCTCTGTTGTTTTTAGACAAAATCAGTGGTAGTATATAAAAGGATAATTCAATAGATTATAAACTGGAGGATATGAATGAAAAAAGGTGATTTTATCTGGGTGACTGCATTACTTGCGATTATAGCATTTATTGCATTTCCTGCTACAAACAAAATTTTTATGGATTTTACAACTGCACATCCTTATGTATCTGGCTTTATAAAATTTGGAATTCTTGCAACTATGGGAGAGTTGCTTGCTGTGAGAATAGTTAAAAAGACATGGGACGAGTTACCAAAAGGTGTACCCTCTAGAGCTTTAGTCTGGGGTGTTTTGGGCATGCTTATAGTTCTGTCATTTGAAATATATGGAAGTGGCGTTTTAGCTGCACAGTCCAAAGGGCTATTGCCTAAGGGTGGTGGATTTATTTATGCAATCCTTGTAAGCACCCTTCTAAATACAACATTTGCTCCAATGCTGATGGGTACACATAAAATTACTGATACTTATATTGACTTAGTCTATAAAATGCCAGGGCAAAAACCTACAGTAAAAATGATTGCCGAAAATATTGATTGGAACGGTTTTCTTTCATTTGTAATATTAAAAACGCTACCTATTTTCTGGATTCCTGCACATACCATAACATTTATGTTACCAGCGGAATATAAAGTACTTTTTGCAGCAACTTTATCCTTGGCTTTAGGACTAATATTGGCTTTCGCCAAGTCAAGACCCACTACAGCTAAGTAATGGAGGAAAAAAATGATTCACGATATTGAACCCAGGATACTCAAAAATCAATTTACAAATAAAAAAGCTGAGCCTAAAGACCTTTTCCTTGCTTATGATGGCGATTCAGTGCTGATCAGAGAAGATAAGGACAAGTTATGGTATCCATCTTTTAAGGATTTTGAGACTACCCATCCAGATTTAAAAGAAAATGCTAAATTTCTTTTTTCAATAGATGAGATTGATTATTTTCTTGTAGAGGGAGAAGAACTCGACATAGAAGGATGGATTTATGTAAGTACTGGAAGATTTCGTACTGAACCGAAATATTGGCGCTCCTTTGCAGGAGTTTTAGGATGGCAGCTTAACAGATGGTACAGCAATCATAAGTATTGTTCAAAGTGCGGGTCTATCTTGACACCTTCTGAAAAAGAAAGAATGCTCTTATGCAATAATTGTGGGTTTACGGTATATCCTACTATATCACCGTGCGTGATAGTAGCTGTTTATAATGGCAATAAAATTCTTTTGACAAAATATGCAGGTAGATCCTATGCAAGGTACGCTCTGATAGCAGGCTTTGCAGAGATTGGAGAATCACTTGAACAAACAGTACATCGGGAAGTAATGGAAGAGGTAGGGTTAAAGGTTAAGAATCTCAGATTTTACAAGAGTCAGCCCTGGCCATTTACGGATACTCTTTTGTCAGGCTTTTATGCCGAGCTTGATGGAGATGATACGATTACTTTGGATAAGAATGAACTGCAATTAGCTGAATGGATTGATAGGGAAAATGTGCCACCTAACGATTTGAAGATAAGCCTTACTGGAGAAATGATGGATAATTTCAGATTTAAAAAATTTTGAGGAGACTTTAATTAAAGTCTCCTCTTTTGCAGGAAACATCCTGCCAAGTGTCTACAGTCAGGTGTGACAGACGCTGTCATACAGCTTAAAAAACAACTCAATTTTATCCCGTGTTTCATTATTTTCGTTGGATTTTAGGAGTGCATCCCTTTCGCTCTCAAAATCTTCAAAAAAGCCACGATTTCTGAAGATATATAAAACGTTATTACCATCATCAGGGCTTTCTGTAAAGGCATCAATGAAAACAATTGGGTCTTTTTCATACAAGGAAAGGATTACTCTCTCATAAAAATCTAACATTGCCCCTTCGGGATTAGAATAGAGCTTCTGCACAGCTATGAATTCTTCCTTACTAGTAGAATTAATAAGAGAAGTCCACAAATCATCTATTTCATTTTCGGGTAATTCCTTATCGTATTCAGCCCAGTACAGCTCTTCCATTAAATTAAGTCTTTCATCGTATTTGTCGGTTGTTAACAGCAAATCTGCGACTTGTTTAAGTTCCATATAAATCACCTCATTATTTAGATACCCATTTGGGTACAGAAAGAATATGATTACTGAAAATATGGGTATTAATTCATTGAGGACTCATATTAATTGAGAATTTTTTCTAATGAATAGAGGGTAGTAAATAAGGAGGCAGTAAAATGGGCTCAATAATAATAAAGAGAGTTTATGATGCACCCGAAGAAAGTGATGGTTATAGAATACTAACTGATCGGCTTTGGCCTAGAGGGATAAAAAAAGAAAACGTAAAAGCGGATTTATGGGCAAAAGATATAACTCCTAGCAATGAGTTGAGAAAAGAGTTTCATCAAAATTTTGATTTTGAAGTCTTTAATAAGAAATATTTGAAAGAGATTGCAGATAATCCTAAAGCCCCAGAATTTAAGGAATTTGTAATTGAAAAGTTATCTAAGGGAAATATAACTTTATTGACAGCTTCAAAAAATATGGACTTTAATCAATGTCATGTATTAAAAAATTGGATTGAAAATAAGTCTAATTGAATAATTTAAAACAGAAAAACCCTCGTTTATCGAGGGTTTTTTGACTGGATTAAAGAACTACTATATTTTCAGCTTGAAGACCTTTTTGGCCTTCTACTACTTCAAATTCTACAGCTTGACCTTCTTCAAGAGTCTTAAATCCATCTTTTTGAATTTGTGAAAAGTGTGCAAAAACGTCTTTTCCGTCATCTCCTGTGATAAATCCAAATCCTTTTTCTGCGTTGAACCATTTTACTGTACCATTCATAATGAGTACCTCCATAAAAAATATTTCTTAAAACGATTTCAGTAATTCAGTTTCAAATCACGATACCGTTACTATTATGAATAGCAAGTATAGAGACGTTTACTGCGTTACTTTCTTTTCGATTAAGCTCCAGCTAAGCATAACACGAATGTAATAATAATGCAAGAAGAACTGCATAAATTATTGTGCTGAATTCTCGAATATCTTAAATGTGTCAGCTATCTGAGCAAGGTTTTCTGTATTTATATCATCTTTCAGC
>JAVEXI010000070.1:0-6705 GCA_034004165.1 Gudongella sp.
CGTGGTTTGAACGCTTGCGAATTCTTGCGGCACGGCCTTGCGGCGCAGTCCTGATACGCTTAAGTGAACGACCCTGTCCAACCATAATTGATTGAACACATATGTTTCCATTTTCAAGTTCCTTGCGGTCTGCCTCGTTTTTAGACTCCCAGTTTGCAATTGCAGAACGTAGAAGTTTCTCCAAACGTACAGATGCCTCCTTCTTGGTATACTTTAGTATATCCAAGGCGCGGTTCACCTCAACACCTCTGATGATGTCAGCAACAAGGCGCATCTTTCTGGGTGAGGTAGGAACATCATTCAGCTTAGCAAAAGCTGTCTGCTTCCTTATTTCTTTATGCCTTTCGGCTGCTTCTCTTTTTCTAGCTCCCATTATTGTGGTTTTTTACACATTAATTATTTAGCGATTACCAGAGTGACCCTTAAAGGTTCTGGTGGGTGCGAACTCGCCGAGCTTGTGGCCTACCATATTCTCTGTAACATATACCGGAATAAACTTGTTTCCGTTATGAACTGCAATGGTGTGGCCCACAAAGTCGGGTGAAATCATGCTGGCTCTTGACCAGGTCTTGATAACCTCTTTTTTGCCTGCTTCATTCATGGCAAGTACTCTTTTCTCAAGAGCAGCCTGAATATAAGGACCTTTTTTTAATGAACGACTCATACTCTATTCAGTTTATTCCGTTATTTTTTCCTTCTTTCAACAATGAATTTTTTGGTAGTCTTTTTAGGGTTGCGTGTCTTGTAACCCTTAGCTGGAATACCTTTTCTTGAACGAGGGTGTCCGCCGGATGCTCTTCCTTCACCACCACCCATAGGGTGATCTACAGGATTCATCACTACACCACGGGTACGTGGCCTGCGGCCTAACCAGCGCTTACGTCCGGCTTTGCCATCCGACTCCAGATTGTGATCTGGATTGGACACTGTTCCGACAGTTGCACGGCAAGCGGTCAGCACCATCCTTGTCTCACCTGAAGGGAGTTTAAGGATTGCGTGGTCGCCTTCGCGAGCCAGCAGCTGAGCGTACGCTCCTGCACTTCTCGCCATAGCGGCACCCTGACCGGGACGCAGCTCAATATTGTGAACAAGTGTTCCAAGTGGAATTTCTGACAGAGTTAGAGTATTTCCAATCTCCGGAGCGACTCCGGGACCCGATGCTATCACCTGACCAACTTTAATTCCGTGGGGAGCTAAAATGTAGCGTTTTTCTCCATCTCCGTAAACAACTAGTGCAATTCTGGCACTTCTGTTTGGATCGTATTCAATAGTCTTTACAGTGGCAGTATATTTGTCTTTGTCGCGCAAGAAATCGATAACACGATACATTCTCTTGTGACCACCACCAATATAACGCATAGTCATTTTTCCCTGTCCGTTACGACCACCGCTCTTACGAAGCGGCTGCAGGAGAGATTTCTCCGGTGTTGAACAAGTAATCTCTTCAAATGCGCTTATAGCCTTATGTCTTGTGCCGGGAGTTGCCGGCTTGAATTTGCGTATTGCCATAGAAATTAAATGTTACTGTAGAAATCAATCTTATCTTCACCTGCCAGGGTCACATATGCCTTTTTGAAGTGGTTTGTGCGACCAGACAATAATCCCGCCTTTGTAAAGCGGCTCTTCTTTTTTCCGTGGTAATTAACGGTATTTACATCCAATACCTTTACACCATACATCTCCTCAACCGCAGCTTTGATCTGAATCTTATTTGCTTCGCGGTCAACCTCAAATGCGTAACGATTCAACTTTTCGCCTTGAATCGTCATTTTTTCTGTTACTATAGGCTTAATCAATATTCCCATTTCAATGCGGCTTATTAGCGTCCGTACTGTGCCTGCAGTATATCCTGAACTCCGTCAACAAACACAAGGCTGGTAGAGTTTACCAGATCATATGTGCTGATTTCGTTTACAGTGATAACCTTTACATTTTGCAGGTTACGTGAAGACATATAAATATTTTCTGAGTTTTCAGGAAGCACAAAGAGAACCTTTCTGTCATTTACCTTAAGGTTTTTAACAAGTTTAATCATCTCTTTAGTTTTAGGAGCCTCCATGTTGAATGACTCTACAATGGTAAGAGCATTCTCTTTCACTTTATATGAAAGTGCAGAAAATCTCGCCAGCTGCTTGAGCTTCTTATTTAGCTTGAAGCTGTAATCACGTGGCTGAGGACCAAAAGCCCTTCCTCCACCGACAAATGTAGGCGACTTGATGCTGCCGTGGCGAGCACCGCCTGAACCCTTTTGTCTTACAATCTTCTTTGTACTGTATGCTACTTCCCACTTCTCCTTTGTCTTGTGGGTGCCCTGACGCTGATTTGCAAGATACTGCTTTACATCAAGATAAATAGCGTGATCGTTCGGCTCAATGCCAAAGATACCGGAATCAAGAGTCACCTTCTTGCCTGACTCAGATCCATCTGTTTTGTAAACTGATAATTCCATAGACGCTTAATCCTCCACGATTACATAAGAACCTTTAGCTCCGGGAACAGATCCCTTAACAATAAGAAGATTATTTTCAGGTATTACCTTAATAACCTTCAGGTTCTGAATTTTTACCTTGTCACCGCCCATTCGGCCGGCCAGTCTCTTACCTTTAAATACTCTTGAAGGCCAAGATGAAGCACCCATTGAACCCGGAGCACGTAATCTGTTGTGCTGACCGTGAGTAGCGCCTCCAACTCCTGAGAATCCATGGCGTTTCACAACTCCCTGAAATCCTTTACCTTTAGATATTCCTACTACATCAACCCACTCCAGAGGCTCCTTTACGAAGACATCTGAAACAGTGACGGTGTCACCTAACTGAAGCTCTTTTGTAAAATCCATCGGGAATTCTACAACTTTTCTTTTAGGTGTGGTGTCTGCCTTTTTGAAATGGCCCTTAAGCCCTCCGCTGGTGTGTTTTTCTTTCTTTTCGTCATAGGCAAGCTGTACAGCGGCATAACCATCTTTCTCTTCTGTACGAATTTGCGTAACAACACACGGACCAGCCTCAATAACGGTGCATGGAATGTTTTTTCCATCGGCACCGAAAACGGAAGTCATTCCGATTTTCTTTCCAATTAATCCAGGCATTGGTTGTTAATTTGGTGTATTATAATTAATTACTAACCCGCATAAAATTTGCGGGCTGCAAATATACTATAAAAACTTGAAAGTGCAATAGCTTACTGCGAGATATCAACAGGACATCACTATTCTCCAAGTCGGGAGAGAAGTGCTTTTTTAGCCGATGACTCTTTAAGCTTATTTACAAAATAGATGGCGTCTGAGCGCATATACTTATTCTTTCCTTTTTCATATTTTTCAACATAATGAGTAGCATGCTCAAGTAAGTACTTTCTGCAATCAATATTAAACATTATTCCATCGTCATAGTCAGAATATGACATCCCCTTTACCTCATCTCCTGATTCAATTGATGAGATATCAGCCATCTTTATTCCCTTGACATTTACTGTGACAGATGGATAATAAAAATACTCCATTCCCGGTAGTTCTACCTCTAAATGCAGGCGCCTTCCTGATTGCTTAACATCTACCTTACCGTTCACTCTGTAGTAGTTATACTCATAATACTCCTCCAAATTTGGTGCCCACATTGAGTCGTCCCCATCTTTTCCATATGTATCATTTAACCATAAAAGATTATTTGCCCATGGGATTCTTGTTCCATGAACTCCAAGTGCTACAGCCTCTCTTAGCTCTTTTCTTTTAAGCATCTGATTTTCCACAAATACTCTAAATGTAGATTCTGTATGAAACCATCTTCCCAGTGCTACTTGATACAGGTCATTATCTATTTGAAAAGGGTGAATCCTCTGAACCTCTTGCTGAGCAGTGATTACATGAATAAATGGGAGCATTCTTGCTGCCTCAATATATACTTTATTCCCGTTTGGTTCTGCAAGGCTCTTGCAACCTCTCCCCAATAGTGAATCCAATAGAATTGACTGAGATATCTCAATATGTTTGCTTATACTGTCTTTACTTTTGACTTCTGATGTTTTGACATCATGGAAAGCAATTCCAACCCCAAAATTCATCATCTCCTTCACATTATTATAGGTCAGTCCTGATTTCATTCTAAATCGGTTGTAATTCCCCTTAAAACCTGGATTAACATTAGGCTTAACACTCATCCACTCCTCTTCCGGCTGAACAGTAATCAAAAAAGAGAACCTAACCTCGTTTCCTGCTCCATCTGTGTGTCCCATTGTTTTGCCTATGGACAGGGTATCCGGTGGCAAGTCATTTTTCTCAAGATGCTCAATATCATAATAATATTGTTCTGCTGGAACAGGTCTTCCATGAATCGCGGCAAAAGTTGAACTAAATGAATCTTGCCTCGTGTCATCCTGAGATATTAGCAAAAGCCAGGTTTTATTATATTTCAAATGTGGTATTTCAGCTACTATATCACTAAACCGAGGATGATTCAAATCTACATCCTCATTTATATCAATATAAATATTAGCAGTGACATTGTTTACCTCATCAGAAAAGGGATAGAGATACCTCTTATCTTCTGACTCAGGTTTCGGATAAGATGGCATAACCAACTTCAAGCAGGAGTTGAAGGTTAGTAATAATAGTAAGAAAAATAGATATGGTTTATACGCTTTAAATAAATTCATTAGACTGCTTTTTGGGGATTTTGCCCAAATATAAGCAATTAAGAGAGAAGCGTATGCAAATTTAAAACAATTAAGAGAGAAGTGTATGCAAATTTGAAACAATTAGCTTAACAGCTATTGCTAAAAGAATTATTCCGAAGAATTTTCTCATAACATAGATACCCCCTTTGCCCATTTTCCTGGAAATGAAGTCCAGATTGCTGAGAACAAGGTAAACGATAAGTATATTAATGAAGAGAGATACGATAATATTCTCAACAGCATATTCCGCCCTCAAAGACAACAAAGTTGTGAAAGAAGCTGCTCCGGCAATAAGCGGGAAAACAATTGGAACTATAGTTGCAGAATCTGTAGGGCCATCATCTTTAAAAATTTGAATTCCAAAAATCATCTCAATTGCAAGCACAAGCAATACAAGTGCACCAGCCACTGCAAAAGATGATATATCAACACCAAACAGTCCCAGCATTGCCTGTCCCACAAAAAGGAAAGCAACTAAAATAGCAAATGAAATTACTGCTGCGTTTATAGGACTGAAGCTCTTCTTCTTCTCCTTCATCCCTATGATAATGGGAACTGACCCCAAGATGTCAATCACTGCAAACATAACAATGAATGCACTGAAAATCTCTTTAATGCTGAAATTCATGTCTTTAAAATTTTAAACAAAGGTACAGAAAATTCCAACGCCGTCATTTCTGGCAATATTTTATATCATAGATAATTATAAATATTTGCCTTCTTAAGCAAATCACTCATCTTCTTTATTATTAAACATTTGCCAGAAATGACGGCGTTGGGATTTCGGAAATTCATTTTTTTCTAACTTTACACTTTAAAGTGATAAAGTGAAAGAGATGGTGGGGTTTGAAAATAAGTCGACAAATTCGTCGCAAAGTAGCAGAAGCAGCAGTAAAAGAATCAACAGAACAATTATCCAAAACAAGCAAAGACCAAGGCTTCAGGAAGGTTACATCCACTTTTGTGTACGTGGGAATTGTCGGAAAGTAGTTTTTCTTGACAATGATGATAAAATTGAATTCCTCAAACGATGTAACAAAGCGTGTGAACTATATGCCACAAAAATTGAAGCATTTGTAATAATGGACAATCATGTTCATCTACAACTTATTACTAGCCAAGTGACAAATTTTGCAACATGGTTGCTAAGAGGCTATTCGTTTTGGTATAATCGCAAATACTCCTTGTCAGACAAATTGTTTCGGACTCCATTTATGAGTTATTGTAAATTTAGTGAAGAGTGGAGACTAAAAAGTATTCTTTACATCCTAGAAAATCCTATTAAGGCAGCAATCTGCACTCATCCTAAAGAGTATATATGGAGTTCATATCACTTGGCATTTAAAAATCGCAGAGACATATACAATGATCCGGCGCTAAAAGAAATAATCAAATCAATAGAAGTTGATAATACATTTATTTCAACTCACTTTGTTAGTTATAGCGAATTGGACAGTGCGATTGAAGATTTTACAAATCACAGAAAAGAGATAGAAAACAGTAGTTTAAATGGAGCGAGCTACTGTCCGGAGTTTAACAGCAGGGCACGTATTGCAACTCATGAAGTTATTGAATATATAAATCAAAGTATGGATATAAGAGATTTCCACACATTGAATAAAAATGAACAAAAAGAGTTAATAATCAAGGTTAGGCAGAATACCAGAGCTTCATATTCTCAGTTGGCAACAATTTTTAGCGAAAGCTATGAATACATTAGGCGCATTTTCAGAGAGTTACCATAAATCACGGCGTAGAAAAAAGTGCTCGGGACGGGAATCGAACCCGTACGGACATTACTGCCCACAGGATTTTAAGTCCTGCGTGTCTACCTATTCCACCACCTGAGCATTTCAAAAAACATTAAAAAAACCTCCCATTGCGGAGAGGTTTCTTAAAGTAGAGCGGAAAACGAGACTCGAACTCGCGACCCTAACCTTGGCAAGGTTATGCTCTACCAACTGAGCTATTTCCGCGTTTTGGGACTGCAAAAGTAATAATTTTTTCTCTCCTTCCAAAAAAATTATCAAACAACAG
>JAVEXI010000019.1:0-31722 GCA_034004165.1 Gudongella sp.
CAGATGATTTGATAAGGCGAGGGTCGTATGGTATAGCAATAACTGTGTCGCCATCAAAGTCTGCACCTGATAATTGTGCAGCTGTGCGCGGTGTTATACCTATAGCATCTACCGAATTAGGACCTAATACAGATATACCTTCTTTGTTTCGAGTATTATTTGTGACTATGGGTATTTCAAACACACCTGCATGGGGATAACGAATCAAGGCAAGTTGTTCACCATCTCTATAACTAGGCGAATAACATTCATTATCTTTTAAAGAAACGATTGGTATAATAACATTAGACGTTTGTCTAGGTAAAGCAGCGGCCTTCAAATGAACTGCTTTCGAGTCACAATCGTCGGCAAATGAATCCAACAGTCTTTGTTTAACTGCTGGTTGAGTTATCTTCATATACTGATCAAATGTTTCTTTAGAATCAATATACGCTAGATTCAGTTGTTGTTTAGCTAATTCGGGTGGTTGTTTTGATAAAAATTGACTGGATAACGTTTTACTCCAAGTCTTCCAACTACCTTCTATTCCCGAATCTTCTTTACCACTATATCCAATGATATTAATAGCGGATTGTTGTTCGTTGCCGTTCTTGTCTTTATACGTCATCTGACGAATAGATGCGCCAAACTCATTAATCTTTTGTTTACCATCTGAATCGATATAGATTGATGCGCCATCTTCCGTATCAACGACATCGTTCATTTTCTTCATGGCTCCGAGTTTGCCTACAGATGAGTTCTTTGTTGAATTGTAAATAACATCAATACCTTTTGGTAGGTCTTCAGTATAAATAGCCATACCTTTCATGTAATGTGTACCATCGACCGCAATACGAACTTGTGCATAATGTGCATCTGGCGGTAACGCTAAATCTGGAACACCACGTCGAATTTGAATTGACCCATCCATATCTGAACCAGATGGGGTGTCATCATCAAACCTAACCATGACTCGTTTAGAATCAATTGATATAGGTGCTTGTAATGATTTATATGTTTCTCCGCCATCAGACGACCAGTCAGTAATCATTCGAATATCGGCTGAATTTTTGGAAGCATATAGATATGCAATTTTAGCATCTTGAACTTCTTGCGAAAGACCATCCCATTTTTCTTTATCTTTGATTACATATTCGGCTCTTGCTTTCTTCATTGTTTCAGGTGACATCAATACACGAACTGATGTTTTATTAGTCGTACCCAACTGCGGTGTTTGTATTTCAGTCAGCATATATCCTTGTAATGTGAGTTCAGCAATAGATACATCCATTTTAGTACGGGTAACACCTAATTGATAATTGGATGCTCTACCGACATCTATCATACCTTTTTTATCAGCTTGTGATTTCAACATATTCTTTGTAGCTTCATTTATTCTGTGGCGCTCTTGTGTTTCAGGAAGTAAAATATTCTTAACTGTATTTGGGCTTATTTCCATTCGCTTACCAATAGCTACATTAGAATATCCCTTTGCTTTCAAACGGGCAGCCATAGCTGACTGTGCTCCATACTTTGCTTCTGACTCCATATGGATTCTAGCACGAAGTTCAGTGGAGTTTTTTAAACCTAACATTTCGGCGATTTTGGGTTCTGATATACCTTGTTTTTTAAGTTCTGCAACTTTAGTTGAAAATGATTGAGAGCGTTGAGGATCTTTTCCAGAACCCCATGGATAACGTCCGCTATGACGCGGCGTCCCATAATGTAGTATATACGCCATAGGTGTTTTCCTCCTATTCTTTGATTTCGTTTATTCGCTTATCCGATAATACAATTTTATCCATGATATATAAAATATCTTCTGGATCTGGATTTTCAATAAATACTTCATTGGATTGGTAAATACGTAACTCCATATCAATATCTCTTGGGTTGTAACCATATTCTAAACAGAATAGTGCTGCATAAATCCTAAGTTGTTGAATTGACGCTGGTGTTTTACCATTCTTTAAATCATGTATTCGCAAAAAATTATTATGGAATGAAATTGTGTCGGCCGTACCAAAACAATTATATGAATAAAATAAACAAACTTCAGTTTCCATGCGAAAACCAATACCATCATTGACATACATGTTTAATGTTTTATTAGTCTTTGGTAATTTAACTCTCAAGTTGATTAATTTCGCGGCAAGCTCATGGAGCTCTGTGCCTAATTGAGATAATCGCCAATTCGCATATACAGATTCTAATTTTTCTTCGTCATAAGTTACCCAAGCATACTTGCTAGGTGCCAAGAACGCATGTACACCCTCAAGGTGATGCTTATTAAACTTCACTCATTATACCTCCTTTCTAATTCTTCCATCACTTCTTTTTTGTTTTCAGGATATACAAACATTGCATTTTTGGAAAGTGGTGATTGATTTACATAATACTCTTGGTTTGGTTGTTTAGATGCGTTAGCGCTTCTTTTACCTTCCAATAAAGTATACTTACCATTTGGAAAATACACAGTGGCATCAGGGAAACCTTGTGTATGTGTTGCATCATTCGGAATGACTTCGCTACCTGGAAATCTTTCTCTAATTTCATTATACAATGTAGTTTTAAAATCAGATTCTTTTTTCATATATTCTCCTTTTAAGCAAAAATAAGAAGAGATGTACAATTCTGGTGGTTTCATTTTTCTAAATTTTTTCCTTTCCAGATTTGAATATTACAATTCTATTGCGACATCCCTATCCTCTCATTATAGGCTATGTTTTTATTGCGATTAGAAAATCATTAAAAAGATAACCATTTTCCTGCATTAAAATTCTCTTTTCTGTTCAATGCTTTTTGTATGGCGATGTCGATAGAACTACGGGATACTAAATGATAGTAATATAGAAATCGATATGGCGTATTCATTCTATCTATTCGTCCCGCCGATTGAGTTAATGCTTTGTACGAATATGTTTGTGAGTAGAATATAGTACAATCAGTTTCAATACAATTCCAAGCTTCTTGTGCTGCAGTGTATTGACATAGATAGGCCCAAGTAGGACCATCTGGTAGTGGATCATGATTATGTCCATTCCATTCAGAAAATACCAATCCTTTAACTTTACACCACTCTCTTAAAATATCTAATTCATAATTGAAGTTATAGAATATAATCAATCGTGGGTGTTTCTGATGTATTACATCTAAAGCATTTAATCTAGATGGGTCACTATTAACAACTCGTCTCAATAAATAACACAACTGTGAAACATCCCTTATCGGTTTACTTTCATAAAAATTCCAACGTCTTGAAAACAATATATCATAATCTATCGAATTAAAATCGCAAACGATATTCTTATGGTTCTGGGTTGTCGCACGAACAGTGGGCATTTCAACTAATACTGAATCTCGAAGTTTAATTAGTTTAGTCATATTTAAATATCGCTCAACTTTAGGGTATTTAGCAAAGCGACTCCAAACAATATGTTCTCTTTCAAACTCTGTCTTGTTTTTATAAAAACCATTTGCAACAAATAAAGAGGTGTACTCAATGAAACTGTCACCAGGTGTTGCTGATAACAATATCCAATTATTATTTTTAGCAATTTTAATAAACGAATATGTCCATGCACCATAACCAGTAATCTTTGTTTCATCGAATATAAAGATTGCATTTTTAACATGCTCATATTTTTTAATATTGTTCCATGAATCAACAACAAAAAGGTCCATAGGGACTAGTGCTGCTTCAGCAGTCCAGTCCCCAGAATCTCTTTTCTTTGGTGTCGTGATTACATATACAGGCGGTGGTTCAATTGGTTTAATGTATTTATGACCCGGATGTATTGGTGTCTGTCCACCAAGAACATTTTCAAAAATATAAACAAGTGATGTGAGGGTTTTACCAGCACCAGTTCCACCTCGTAAAACACAACCATTCTTCATTCGCTTGATTGCGCTGATTTGATAATCTGTTAATTGAATCAAACCCTCATCTCCTTATTATTTAAAAATATCACAATCGTCGCCAATACATTCATTATCTTTCTCTTGATAGTCATTGGCTACTTGTGAATACTTCTTAGCAAGCTCGTCTACAACTAGTACAAAATATCCCGTCTTTAAATACGCCTTGACTCCACTCTTACCTGATACATTCCAAGTATATCCACGAAGTATTAAATCCACTTGTGCCAACTCCGCAAAATCTAAACTACTAACTGTGGATTCGTCCAACCTAGTCATTTTTCCATCGGATACTAAAATCATATTTGGAGGATAATTACCAAAATTCAATTTAACAGTAATCATACCTTGTGGTGGTTCGTCGGGATATGAATTTAACCAACGAATATTCCATCCATCGGCTTCCATTTTTTTAGCCATTTCGTCTGGCAAGAATACGCAGAAGTTTCTATTCCCAGCGGGATTAAACTTTCCCTCCGCACCAGCAAAATTTCTAAATGCAATTTTAGCATTATCTATTCTTACTTCTAATTTATCAGACTTTCCTTTATCCATTTTATTAAGCTCCTTTCACATATACCGCATGGGCTACGGGTTCAATTGGTGGGGTTTCATCAAAGCCGATTAATGAATCATAATTTCCTACACTTTCTACACGGTGTGGTGAACTTGAATCCACTAAATCTTCAATTGAACCAAATTTTTCAATATTTTTAATTGCATCGTTAACCAGTGTGTTAAAATATAACAAATCAATTTGATCTTCTTGACTAAGATTTTTAACAATATCACTTTCTTTCCAACGATGTCCTTTTGTTCCAACAACTGCTGTGTACTTATCGTCTTCATGTCGCATCAGCAAGCCGCCATTACATTTAGGCATAACCGGGACAAACGAACCAACTTTACCTATGTGTACATAATTATGTTCATCATCAGGAAGTGATTCATTAAAATCTAAATACATAACTGCTGGGCTTGTAACGTTTTTTGTTTGTTTATAATCTTCAAACAATATAGGTTCCTGCGAAAATAATGTTTTAAATACATATGGCTCTGCAAATTGTGCGCCAACCGCAACCCATTTACCAATTAACTTTTTCTTTTCCGCCCATTCATATTTTGCAATATAAACTGCGTTGTTAACTAAACACATTTTTTCATAGGTGGCTTCATGTTCAAACTCATAACCATACTTAATGGCAAAGTCTTTACAGAACTGAATTATTTCTGGAGTGGCGTCTGGAATTTTGATTGAATCTGTTTTGATATGGGCAACAACGAATCCTCTACTTTGAACTTCATCTTGTAATGTCTTCATGAATAAAGCTCCACGCAAAGCAACTATATTATTTACATTTCGCTTATCGCGCATAGCATTTTCAAATGAAGCACTAGTTAATCCATAAGCACTATTGAGTGCTATTTTAAGGGCATATGCTAAATCATCAATCATCGATTCATCATCAAGATAGGGTGCCAACTTACCTTTCAACATTGTTCTAGCTAAATCTAAGAAACCATCTTTAATAGCAATACGAGCATCTTTCAAATCAGAATAATTCTTTGTATACTTACCAAAGTAATTCATGACAATAATACTTGTCGGATGCATACTTTTAACGTCTATAATTGGAACGTTAAAATACATACCAGGTTCGGAATATACATATCCACCCATACCAAGGTCGACACCACGGTACATGTTTTTCCATTTACCATCACTACCTTGGGCGAATTGATAACCGGGAAAAGTTTCTTCTAGATTCGTGTATTCCAACTGTGGACGCTTTTCGTTACCAAATACAATACGAGTTGTTAATTGATTCGTAGTCATATTTGGAATACCATCCGCTAAGTCAGCCAAGATCTTTCTAGCGAACCAGTCAGCACGTCGGGCTTCAAATACTGCTTCTGTTGCGTCAACATCATCACCACAATATTCAATAACTTTGGGCCAGAGTTCTTCGGGTACGGGTTCATTAAAGTCTAATGGTAATTCATTATGTTTCAAACCTAATTCAACTTCCCATTTCTTCAGTGATTGTTTTACAGAACAGAAATCAAAGACATCTGTATACGCCAAAGAATATGCTTCTCTGAAACCATTTGCAACCGAACCTTGCTTTGAAATAATTCTTTTACTTAATTCATATAGCTCTTCGTTAGTATAACCCAAATATCTCGCGTATAAAATATGGTCATCATAACGCTTGTTATTAAAGCCTACAAGTTTAAATTCAAACAACTCACTAACTTCTTGGGGTGTTGGATTTACCAACGCAATCTTCTTTTTACCTTTTCCGCGCATTTTATATACGATTAAGAAAAGATTTTTAAATACCTCAACGTCATAGAATACAATATCACTATCGTCGGTTGCTCCTGTAATAGTAATTTTCATTATTTCGCTTGGTTTGGACGACCACAGCATTTTATTTACTAATTCTATACAATATGGTGCTTGATTGGTAGAAGTTGCTGCAAAGGCTAATACGGATGATTTCATATCACTAACGTCATATACAATTCCACTAGCGTATGCTTCTTCTAATAATGTATTGATAAAATCAATTTCAGGTTTTGTCGAACCATGGAATTCTTTACGCATACATTTTTTAATCATAACGCGTAAATGTTTTTCATCTTCAACATTTTTCTTATTTAACAATTTATCCCCTCCTTTCTTATCATCAAGTTCTAAGCCTGATGTTATAGTAGTTATCGGTTCATTGTTACACAGCGATAGCTGTCTACGTAAACTAGCATATCCAATAAAAACTTTAACTTCTATATCGGGTGCATAAATTCTTTTTAACTCTTCTGGGTTTTCACCAGACCAAATATAATGTAGATGTATACCTTTGCCGGACTTGCTAACTTCCGCATAGGTCTTAGGCCATTTATTTGCAGCAGCAAGATTCTTTTCTAACGATTTGATACCGTCTTCGTTCTTGATGTCGAAATCTATGACTATATGGTTTGGTTCAAAACCCATAACATAATGTAAATGAGAAGTATTTAAATCTTTTAATTTTGTTTTACAATTTTCCCATTTGTTTTTCGGTGTACCAGCTTCGCTAGCGTATTGAGCTGGAATATCACTATATATTTTATCAAATATTGATTCGTGAGTACCAAACTTAATCCATTGGTCTAAATGGTTATCATCTGGCTTCTTTTCTTGTCCATTGAAAATATAACTTTTAAATCCTCGGTACACTGAACGTAATTGTTTTCCTTCATCAACTCTTGTAACATCATGGAACTCTTCAAAATATGTTTTCATATCTGCTCGAAATACTCTTTTCTTTAATGGATACGATTCTCCACTCTCTTCGCAATATATTCTATACATATCATAAAGTTGTTTTAATTGAAAATACTCACCGTTATCGAATACCAAAGAGTTATCAAATACAAAGTTGTAAAGGGTATTAGTTTCAAACATCATTTCTTTTGGTTGATACTTCTGATAATAGTCTGCACCCATTCGCTTATACTTATGAATACAATGGTCTGCAATCGCACCAAGTTCAAATTTAATATTATGGACTAAACGAATATAATCGTTTGTACTAACCAGTCTTCCTGATGGATGCACATCTATCAGTCTTCGCAAAAGGCCGGATTTACTATCAGCTATCGATACAGGTTTATTCGTCCCCATGAATAGAAAACAATTAATTATAACCGAATACTTCGATTTATGTTTTTCATTCATAACAACTTCTTCGTGAGATATAATCGAATTAAGGGTACTATTATCCTCAATCTTCGAAAGGTCTCCGTCATGCTGTATAGCGACCAATGGATTGTTTTTAAATATTTCTATACCAAATGCGTCTCTACCAACCAAATCTTTTGCGTTAAAAGAAATATAATACCCTTCGACAAGTTTCTGAACAATGTTGAGGAATGTGGATTTACCACTTCCACCAGAACCATATAGCGTTATGAACTTTTGAATGTATCTACTTTCGCCGGTAAGGATTGCGCCGACAGCCCACTCAAGTTTATCTCTTTCAGATGGTTCATATAAAGTACTCATCAAAGTATCATAATTTTCTATGCTACCTGGGGTTAAAGCATAAGGTAAAACTCTCGTTGCATAATCTTCTCTTGTTAACTTTTCATTTTTCCAATGCATCTGGTTATCTAAGGGTTGCCAGTTATCGGGCATGTTCTTAATATATGAAACATACTTTTGCCAAATGCCAGATTCATAATTCTGCATTAAACTATAATGGACAGACACGCCTTCTTTTTCCAATTCTTTAACTGTGGCTAATATCTTTTCGTCCACCAATCGTACTACTTCCATCTCGTCTCGTATCCAACGTTGTTTCTTCTCGTTGTAAATAGCGTAGAATGAGCGCCCACGAACCATCAAATCTTTCGAATTAAATACCTGAAAGTCTACGGCCAGTTCTAGTTTTCCGGAATCCCGATTTTTACTAGTATTTTTAATTTCTTTTGTATATAATCGGATAAAATCCAACGTTATCCCCCTTTCCCTCGATGATTTTGGTCTTTTGTTACAAAAACGCAAAAAATCAAATACATTTGTAAATACTTCTATAGATTTTTTATATATTATTTTAAATAGTAAAATTTCTACAGAAATAATATATACAGGAGTGATTTTTGCGTCACTTTTGTCACAAAATTATCAAATTGGCCACTTTTCACGTATATAGAGGCCCATTTGGGTCCAAATATTGAGTTTTCGAAGGTCTTTTGGCTCATTGTGAAACTTAAAAATGTTACCTTTTTTGTGACGAAAATATTCACGATTCAAAAAATGTGTCACATTTTCACGAATTTCATCAAAAACGTAACGAGAAATGTCACCAAACATACTATCCAGACCAAGATTTTCAATCATGTCCCAGAATATAGCAACCTCGTCCCATTCATCATAATATCGGGTACCAAATAGCTGAAATTCGATTCTTCTAGCTATTCCGATAAGCACTTCTAAGACTCTCACATTACCAAAATCAAGAGAACCTTTAAACCCTACCCCCTCGGCCCATTCGTCCCTAAGCGCCAATCCATCCATGCCGCGATCTTCATCATACTTAACAAGAGAATAAAATTCAATACTATATAGTTCTCGAAGAAGATGGGTGTAGTCCTCCTCAATAATATTAACTTGGTCTATCAACCAATCCCTATAAGCTCTTTCACTTTCTATCAAATTCTCACCACCTTTATTATAGAAAAAAATAAGAGAGGACTTAATAGTCCTCACTCTTTCTTGGAAATTACATTAATAAACGTTACTAATAATGTTACACTAACCGTTATCGGCCAGAATATTGTAGCCATAATATACCCAAATCTAAACCAATACAAATAAAATTTTCCTTCATCTGTTTCGACATCTTCGTATAAAGTTATGAACTTCACTATCCCAGTCAAATATCCCGCTAATAATAAAATACTTATTATACTCATATTAACCTCCTTCTATTAGAGAGGAAGATTTTTCTGCATTAACTGTCGAGCTTTTCTTTCCTTCGACTCATAATACGGTATTCACGCTCTCTAGGGGTCTCGACTGCATTTGCTACAGACTCATGATATGATTCATCTATACGGGTTATTTCGTACACCATTAATATAGCGTCATTTCTAACCCAAGCAGTTGTCTGCATTTCGAGAACCTCTTCATAATCTAACCCTACGAGCTCTTCTTCGTCTTCGACCATAGTATCATCGTCTTCACACAGAACCCTATCCACCGTGTAATAATATAACGAATGGTGTTCGTATTCTTCTGGAATATCTTCATATTCGTCGAATGAGATTACATAAGGCATACCTTTTGATTGATTTTCATATCTTCTTTGAGATAACTCGTCTGCTCTAGCTTCCAAAGCAGCTTCATATGCTTCGTCTTCCCCATCGTCATCATAGTCATCATAGTCTTCTTCAATATCTCCTTCGTCATCAAGACTACCGTACTCCTCTAAAATCAAAGGAGGTTTGTTATACTTTACAATTGGGCGACCTTTACTCCTTGCCCCCTCTTCATTCTCTGGAATAGCTGTGGAGTATCCCTTCACTTTATTGAAGTACTCCTCGGTTGCTTCATAGGCTTCGTTGTCGTCCTCGATGATTTGGTCAATCATTTCCTTAGGGATAAAATCTTTGGCCATTACACCCATCTCTTGAAGCTTATTCATATAAAAGTCTTTGACCTCAGCACTAGCTTCTTGATAGCGCTTGCGTAGTTGTATATTTCCCAATGCATACCCAGCACCCATACCCAATCCAAATATCACTAAATTAATAAACATACTTTTATTTTTCATTTGATAATTCCTCCTTTAATTCAACAACAAACCTATATTTGTAATAATCATAGCTGGGTGACAGTAACTCCGCACTCAGGCTATTACGTTCAGTAATATAACCTTCAAATAACTCATGTAGCGCCTTCTGTAAAGTTTCATCCACCATAATGTCGGTATAGTCAATTTTAAGTTCGCCTACAACAATACCATCAAAAATATGAACTCTAAAAGTAGAATCAAAAAATGTTAATTTACAATCCATAAGAACTTTACCCTTTACACTCTTATTGGTGGTATATGTGATTCTATTTGTATATGATATTCAAACATATTGACCTCCTACCAATCTCTAAACATATCATAAATTTCACATCGTGTCTGACATTTGTCACAGAAATGTTGACATAGACGATATTGATTTGTTGTATTATAAAACAACTCCCAGAATTCTCCTTGTCTATCTCTTAAATATGCATACTCTTTACCCTTTTTCCACTGGTCTAACTGCCAAACTGGAAACAATGCCCCTAAATCATGGATAATCGCCCCAGATTCGTCCGAAAACCTATTTATGATGGGGTCGTACCATAACCCCTTAGCACTCTCTGGAGGGCTTGCGTGGAGATTATATATAGAAGATTTCTTTTTTAAAGATGACGACATACTCTTCGCCTTTCTGTAACACAACGTCTTCACCATTGATTTGGACTGTGTAGGTCTCAGGTTCTGATGGTGTATTAAATTCCTTATTCAAGAATCCCGGATCGAGTTGCGGGTTAGCTCTAAGAAACTGACGATATTTCGAATCTTCTTCGAACAAAGAATACGTCGAATTAGTAACGACGATAGGCCCTTTATCGGTCTCTACCACGTATTCATTAGTTCGCTTTTCCTCAATAATAGCTCTCAGGAGTAAGAAATAAACGATATGGTCATTGATCTTTTCATCCCATTTCTCGACGCTGTAACGATCACCGCTAGCTATCATGTCATAAATTGACACAGTGTGTTTAGATAACATGCCAGCTAGAGCTTGTTCCATTGTAATGTTTTGAATTTGTGCCGAGATTCTAAAGTTGTGAAGTTTGTCTTCAGTTGAGTATTCTTTCTGCTTATCCAATAATGTATTACGAATCATTGTTAATTGTGCTTCTATTACCTTTTCGAATTGTTCTTGTTTCATTGGAACCTCCTAATTATTATGAGTTAAAAATATCATGGCGAAGAAGTTGTCCGAGAATAGCTATCAACATATAAGTATTAAAATCTATATGCCAAAAGCCTTCTAATAATGCTTCTGCAGCAATAATTAATACAAAAGAAAATATAAAGAATAACCATTTGTTCATATCATACCTCCTTAATATTCTGCAACGATCCGACCCGCATACAGTAATTTCGCCCTTTGTCGAGTATCATCTACACATACATTAATTATATCCCATCGAAATCTAAACATGGAATTCGATTTAATAAAATTAGTAAAATAGCTTTCTTTTCATCGGATACGGCAACATATTTAATTAATACGAGATTCGAGGCAAGATGACAATATATTGTATTGTAACCCAAATACGTATTTATACAAATATCAACCAATATACGGTTTTCTTCTTCGGTTAATTGGATTTTGTCATCCATTTCAATCCTCCTTGAGAACGTCGAAAAGTCCACATTACATGCATCATCAACTGGTTGCGCCTTTACCCTTTGACCCCTTCGAGATCTCTGTAACTCAATCTTCAATTCAGATTTCAACAACAATATAAACTCTTCGAGCCCTTTCAAATCTAAAGGTTTATTACATGTGTTAGTACGACCCAGGTTTTTATACCAGTTAATCATTGTGCCGCTTTCTCTATGCAAAATATATCTTTCGTCGTACACATTGAAAAGTGAGAAAGACTCAGTATGCTTATCGGGCATGCAATCAAAGAAATCTTCTTCAAAATCTGGATAGTTTTCTCTAATAACCGAACAGAACTCATAACGAGTAAAATGATACTGGGGTAATTCTTGTAAGTGCGGAGATGGTAGTCTAGGTGAATTTATATGCCATACACTCATGTATTCTTTTTTAAATTTATCATCCATGTTAATCCTCCTTTAAACAATAAAAGAGTCAGCTCTTTGTACTCAAACTGCTCTCTGTCTCTTTAATAATGAAGAGTATAACCAGGACTCGAACCTGTGATCGTCATCAATCTCTCACCATGAGATAACTCTTCATTATATTATGTGTTAATCCTGCGAATCACTTCTCACTCTTTCTAGCCAACTTCTGCATTTTCTCAGCAGCTTTAAGAACTCGTGCTGGCTTTTTATATTCACCATTACCCATTAAGTCCCAAATCCATTGAGCTAATTTCTTAATTTGGTCATTTGCTGCAAAATGTCTCAATTCTTGTATTCGATCATAATCTGTATCTTTCATCACTTCACCTCGATATTATACAAAGGAGTTACTACTTCCATATCTTTATCAATACATTTTTCCCTATTTGATATTATATTCGTCAGTTACACGAATCATTGGTTGATTTGCTTGCTTTTGAATATAGAGCTCGGCCACTTGTAGCCTTTCGGTTTTCTTGAAGAAGTTTACTAAAGGTTGTAAATCTGCACCGGGCGTATAACTATATGGAAACACTTGGTTATTTTGAGTTAAAATATAAAGTTTTTCTTCCTGCCAAAAATCGTGAGCCATTAAAACCTCCTTAACCAAACAAGTAATTAAAGATAGCGGCAAAAGTTACTCTGAACTCGCCATCTTTAAACTCTTTACCATTACAAAATACTCGCTCGTTGATAATCCCAGTCTTTTTATTTTCATTACTAGTCATACATAATTTTATATGACCGGATTTAGGTAAATTAACCTTCGTACCATCTTTCAATTCGATAATGTTATTTGAAATAACTCCCATATTAGACTCCTTTAATCATAATATTCAACAAGTTGTTCGGCTTTAGGTGATTCTGCAGGTGAACCTTTAGCGAAAAGTTTAATAACACGTTCTGGAAACTCACCAGTGGAATGTTCAGGAATTGGACAAAGCTCCTTAGCCTCTTCTAAACAACTGGCATAAATAATATAAACTTCAACCCCACCATATTCACATACTTTAGAATCATCAGATCCATATGCAACATATAAATTCATTAAAACCTCCTTAATAATATATTCTCTCAACCTTAGCCCCGTAGGATTCGTTCCATCCTAAATAGTCCAACATATCTTCATCTTCCTCGTTGGTTAGATAAAATATCATGTATTCTAGTCCGTCCCTAGCAAGTAAGATAGCATCTTGTCGTTGCCTTTTCCAATAATTAATCTCCCATGTATCAAAAATATCACTAATATCGTGAACTATAATCCACTGATGGTCTACAAATCTATTTATTGACGGCATGTAATATAAGATGTACGGGAAATAAGGATTGTCTTTCTCTAATGCATTCCGCATTTAAAATTCCTCCTTTAACCTTTTGACCTCGAGAAGTATCTTTTCGTGGTATTTCTTTTTAAAAGTCGCATCGTCCCAAATAGGTACTCCTAAATATAACGAGTCTAAATCAATCTCTAATCTATAATCCAGGTTAACTAACTCCAATGCCTCTCTAAATTGGTCTGTACCATTCGCCCCATGCATTTCCCAAACGTCTTCCGCCACTGAGTCAGCTTTAATAGCTATTGTGGCTTTCGCAGGTCCGAACCCCTCTACCCCTTTGATATTATCGGATTTGTCCCCAACTAAAGCTTTATAAATATTAAACTTATCTACAGGAAATCCAAGTTCTTCTTCCATGGAAGCCTTAGTTACAAATAACCCAGGTGCACGATATATGAATGTTCGGTCCCAGGCAAGACACTGTTGTAGGTCTCGGTCTCCTGAAAATATCACGACGTCGGTTTTATGACAGTTATCGCAAGGAACCGTATAATCCTCTCTATGACAATACTTTGCCACAATACTCGCTATAACATCGTCTGCCTCAGCCCCGTCGACACTTAAAATATCCCAACCCAAGAACTTCAATAACTCAGCGAGTCCTACTCGAAACTCTTTAAATTTAGGATCCTCGCTCGATACTCGTGTACCTTTGTAATCATTTGACACATTCTTACGATTTAATCTCGTTCGACTCTCGCCTGCAAATATCACTTTGAGAGGTACACCTTTCTGTTTACTACGCTTGACGCAGAGACGTAACATATCAAAGAATTTACAATACGCCACCCAGGGTCTTTTGGCAGATACAAACCAAGCTCTGTATAGAAGATTACTGTAATCCACTAATACAAGTGTCTGCTCCGTATCCGCCAAATAACTGTCGGGCGGTCTGAATTTATTGTTCATCTACTATCCCCCTAGGTTTTAAATCTGAATCACCTTCGAGTAAACGTCGCTCTGTTTCTTCATTCAAATACTCCTTTACCCCTTCTAAGACTGTACCATCGAATGAAATTGTTATGTTGTTTTCTTCTTTTAACGCATCCGCAACATCGTCTAATGTAACTAAACCTAAACAGACACTGTCAAAATAATTATTAATATGCGCAGCGATTTGTTTAAGTTGTTCGGTATCGAAATCGAAGTGGTCTTTTAAACATATTAACGTTACTGCCGAATAGTTTTTTACAGTATTACATAAACCCTCAGCATAGCCTCTATCGTATCCAGTTTTATACCCTTCCAACATTCTTTGTTTTAAAGCATTCTCAAGCATATTCGGCTTCATTCGTTCCTCCAATTAATGTTCGACATATAGTTTAATTTCAACATCGCCCCCAGGAAGGGTATTAAATTCCATCAATTCTCCAGTTTCTTCGTCGATATATAGATTGTCAGCCATTGCATCCCATTCGTCAAACTGTCCAGAAATATCAAGTTTGTTGTTTCTACGCATTAATATCAGATTTGAATGTACTATTCTTCGCCATTTACGAGCAATTGGCTTTCTTGACTGACTTAAAATATTGTAAAGGCCAAGTTCTGTAACCATACGTACTTGTCTACGCTGACCTGCCACCTTTAAAACAGTTAGCAGGTGCTCATCTTGCTCTATTAAATCGAGCATTTGTGACGTTTTGCCGGTCGAATAATCGATTAACTTAGCCACTTCCGCTGCTCTAAAATATGGGGTGTCCAAAGAGTCGTATACATCTAATATATGACCATCGAAACTTATTTTACCTACTATTTCCATGTTAAACCTCCTTATCGTAATGTAGTAACGGGTTTCTTTACAAACTTAGTACACGATACATAAATTAAATCTAAGCTTGAGTTAGCATCTACATAAGCAGCTATCTCTTTAACATTTACCGCATGTATTATTTTATGCGAACAAACCTCTTCGTGTGTACAAATATTACACGGGGTTCTATCGATTATTGAATCCATGTTAGGTCTCCTTTTTAATACCATATCGATCAACACGGTATAGTTTTTTATTACATCGTTTACAGAAAGCATGGTAGGCTATGATTTGTTTCTTTACATGTATTGAACGTCGTACACGAATATGTTCCTTATCGACTGAATGAAGTCCTAATTTACAAAGAAAAGGTTTTCTTTTATGATGCATAGACCCTCCTTAAACCCAATATATAGAATCCATTTTTTTCTTTCTACAAACCTTTATAAGGTTAATTGACTCAAATTTGAAAGGTGCTTCATGACCAATTTCAATTACAGGCACATCATTACCCTTAATTGTGATAACATGCATTAATTTTTCAAGTTCAGTAGGGTCTAATTCAACGTTTTCGTATTTAACTATTGTACTTAAAGGTACTACGCGATAGTCTCGATCGTAACACATACTAAAATGAGTTTCACGAATAACGAGATCGACTAGGACATATGTATGTCCATTATATAGGAACACATCCCCATTGTGTATTTCGGTTAATTTCTTCGTCATTGATTCCTCCAAAAATATAAAAGGCCCAATTAAGGGCCTTCTCTTATTCTGTTACTTATTCAAATCAGTAAACTTATTTTTATCGAATGATACATTTAACCCAAAATGAGCTGCTATGAATATCACGGAAACCACCGTTGCGTATTTAGAAACCTTAGCCACTAATTCATATTTATTCATTAGCTAAGCTCCTTTCTTGCTTCTTTTTGGTCAAATATCACGCCATCAATATTAAAATCTAATACGATTACATCGCCGTCTTGACCTACCATCCAGTTACCGTCAATACCTCTAGGTCTGAATGAAATATAACCATCACCAGTAGAAGATTTATACTTCCAACCAGCAACCATACCAGATACTGTCGTTTCGAAACCGAGTTCCTCTAGTACCTCATTAACTGTCACGAAACCTTTTACTACTAATTTGTTATTGAAATGTTTCTCTTTAGCATCTAAGAAGCTTAAGTTGTAGTCATGTACTGGTGACCATTGTGTACTTCCAGTCCAACCACCTACTTGGTCTGGTTGCTCAGCTTCAAACATTCTAGCAAAGCCACTTAGTTTAGCGCCAGGAATCAATTCTTCTTTTTCTTTAGTAATCTTTTTCTTTTTACCATTCTCATCGATGATTGTTTCTTCTTCGATAACTGTTTCAGTACCATACATAAAATGTGCATCTTTTGCTTCGCCGAGCTCTTTTACAACTCTTCCGCGGTAAGTAGTAAATGCTTCCTCGACAACTTTGTACGCAGCCATTAATGCGACGTTTCTCTTGGACATAATTCTGTGTGCGCCAAGGATGCATCCGATTGAAACTGTCATTAAGGTTGCGGATGGTGCATATAACTTAACAAAACTTACAGCAGTTTGTGCTTTTAATACTTTAAGATCTTTGTTTGCTACTTCGATTGGGTAATTGATTTCGCCTTCTTCATGTAATTCAATACCATCTTGAACTTTCTCTTTTAATTCTGTGTATTCGTCCAGAATACCTTCTACTTGTAATGTAGCTTTACAAGCTAATACTGTACTTACACCAACGCCAACAACGCCCACTCCCAATAGAATCTCAGGCGAATATTTTTTTGCTGTAAATATAACCGAATTTGCAATCATTTGAAGCTTTCTCATTTTAATGTCCTCCTTAAGGATTATAATTTAATTTTAAATAGACAAAAGAAAGACTCATTGTTTCCAATAAGTCTCCTTTTTCACTTAATTATTCAGTTTCGTGAACGCTCTCTTGAACATCTCCTTGATATTCATCTTCATCTTCGTAGTCTTCATCTTCGAAATCTTCATTTTCAAATTCACCTTCTTGATAGGTTACTTCGTCTTCTTGTTTACTTTTGCCGTAGGCTAATACGCCCAATGCTCCTGCTCCAAGAACCCCTGCTCCTACAAGTATTTTCTTTTTTAAACTCCAATTTTTCATTTTTAATCCTCCTCTAATTTTAGATGTTATTTCTTTCGCTTTCTCTTTCGCTTTCATAAAATCCTCCTTTTATATAAGTTCTCATTATATAGAAGGTTTTTCTTGCGATTTTGTTGCTAAATCGACGCCCATATACATCTTTTTAATGTCTAAATCGATGTTCATTTTCATAGCAATTAAGCTAATTGCATCCTCTAAAGCATTAATTTCCTCTTCTTTTAAGTGCCCAACCTTACACGTTAGCCAATATTCACGCATAATACCTCCAAAATATAAAGAAAAAGAGAGGCTTAATAACCGCCTCCTTAGTAAATTTCCTTAACTTTAATCTTTCTTGTTTAATTCCTTTGTCACAAGTAAGATTATTGCTAATGCTAATACTAATTCTAACATTATTTAACCTCCTTTTTTCCAGTTTTATTTTTTTTATGTTTCTGAACTTCTTCAATCAAACCATCTACAATCATCCACACACATAATGCAATAGCTACGCCCAACATTGAACCTAACTGATTGCCTAATAGCATTGCTAATCCAAACAGTCCAAAACTAAATTTTTTCATATAATCCTCCTTTAAAATATAATTCCTTCATTAAAGGGTAAGATTATTTTGAGATTGCGAAATATAAAGAGAAGAGACTTTGCAGCCTCTACCCTTTAGTAGTTCTTTTTAGTTTGTTGATTTTACCTTTAACATACTTTTTAGTCTCTCCAAGTAGCTCGGGATTACTTGCAAGTATTGTCGCAGTGCCTAATATCACCGGTCCAATAATGCTTGTGACCCAAAGTCTAATTTCGCGAGACGTCTCAATTTGTCTATAATTCATATTCAACCCTCCTTTATAAGTTCTCATTATATGGTAGGATTATTCTGATTTTGCCTTACGCTCTTTGATGATTTTTTGTGATCCGCAGCGTGGACAATCGTAAGCATCGTATTGAATTGAGGATGGAGCAAACAAACTACCATTCGACTCCTCCGCAATATAATGTAGCTCTTTGACTGGTTCGAACATCAAATCACAGGTACCACATTTTACAACTTTGTGTATTCTTTTCTCAAACCATGCCTCGTGTTCTTTAAAAAAATCCTCTGCCATTTCGTGTAATTTTTCACCTTCTTTTAAAATATCACATATTTCAGAAGGGCGTTTCTTAATGTCGGCATATTGTAATACAGGAATTAGTGCTTCATCGTCAACATCGAAGAATGCAGCTATTGCTTCACCCATACCGTCATAGACTATCGTTGCATTTTGAAGATTTACCAATATCTTTTCATGTTTATCATCGTGTTTTGACCCCATAAGCTCCTCCTTTTATTTTGTTTTTGAAATATCATCAAAAGTTAGTTGTTTGTAGACAGGTCCTACTTGCGTTTTACGTGCTGGTTTGAATTTATTCCCTTTTTGAAAAGTATGGTAAACAGCTATTACCTGATTCTCAGACATCTCTTTAACTTTTCTTTTCCACCCCAAACCAGGATATGCTTTGGCTATTTCAATTCGCATAGTTTCAACGTTCATAGGTACTCCTTTCCACAAAATATGAAGACGCATTTCGTCCAATATGTTCTCGAATCACAACTATAGTCGGTACAATAGCTATTGCTTTTATTTGGTCCGTTAAAGCTTCCCTATATTGTTTTGCGGTTTGCATACGCCCTCCTATAGTGGTCTAGTCGGTGGAAATACAATAATGTAGCCATTTCTTGTACGGTCCACATATGCGTCTCGAAGATTTGTCCAACCATAGTTTTCATCGGTGTAATCCGAATCCATATTAGACAATTCATAGAACGCACGAACTGGAACTTCATTATACTCAAGAACTATATCTACCATATGGGCCAAAACATCTTCCGCTTCCCACTTATTTGTGAAGACGATGTTCTCAAAATCATGACGAGCTCTAGAATTTCGGTCTAATTCACGCCTATCGTCTCTATCTCGGCTATCTCGTCTACTGTTTTGCGCATTATATGAGACATATGACCTACCTCGGTCCCTTACGATATTACTACCCCTACCGTGTCTCGAACGCCCATTACCAAATAGTCGCTCAATAACACCGAACCCCATATCACTTATGGTATCTCTGAATGCGGGTACTAATACGTCATACATAATGTAATCGCCTAAGTTCTCACTCTCACCCAAAAATGATTCTTTGAATTTATCAATAACTGTTTTTTTCTTTTTAACTACATTTCCCTTTTTAACTAGGGGTTTAAGTTTTGGCGCACTTTTCTCTTTTTTAACCCCAGCGGTTTCTCCGACTTCACCCCTTGCGGCCTTGTTAGAATTATTAGGGGCGAGATCGTTAATAGTGTTACGAACCAATCTAGACTCTCTCTGTGCCATTTGAATCCTCCTCTATTTTATAAATTGTTTAAATATTGGCAGATTTAAAGATACTCCGCCTTTCTTATTTTTTGAATAGGCAAATGCCTCAATATCAATATATTTACCAATCGGCGAATCAACCACCATGGCCATTCGTTCATCGTTATTAAAACCACTACCAACTCTAACGGGTACTGTGCAACCATTCACTTCTACTATAACTGCGGCAACCATACCTTCAATCTTAGTACCTGGTCGAGCCATTTCGAAATCTATTACTTTACCAACAAACTCCATCATTTTCTTAACTTTTAATAAATGTTTAGTTCGTCCTGGAATATAAATAGAATCCATATCTAGAAGCATTAACCCTTCGCCCCCTCGCCCCGTTACAGCATCCATAGTCTTTCGCAGGGTCTCGGTATCAACGCCATGTATATTACCAAATATTGGAACTCTCAACATTGGGTCTTGATTTCTACTTCGATTAAATAAAGAATATAATTCTATATCTCTTTCTTCGGCTCTTCTAAGGTCTCCGCCGGGTTTAAAAATATCAAAACAAATAGCTATTAAGTCTTGTTTATTATCGGGATACTGTTGCGAAGCTTTAGCATTACTTATTTGTCTAAGTATAAAGCTAGGTGTATCTCCTTTCAAATATAACTCTCGGTCAACCAGTTCGCAGTCATAGACTCTATCTGAGGGAAACCAAGGTGCTTCTAAAAAGTCGAATATATGGGTTAACCAAATATCCTGGTGATTTGTTCGACTCCAAGCCGTTACATCGCCATTCTCATCTTTATAAAATAGTCTTCGGACACCATCAATCTTTTCCGACATACGCCAAAGTTTACCATCGAGAATGTTTTTCGGATAATTAATGATGTTTTCGCCTAACATTGGCGTCAATTGCATATTTATACCTCCTTTCTATCAAAATATCACTTAAAATAGGCCTAAAAACAGGCAAATCGCTTTTAAGGCCTCAAATAGCCCCGCCATGCAATTTTGTACCTTTTTCGATACTTAGTATTAAAACATTTTTTAAATTGATTGTAGGGCATTCTACGAAGTCGTTTTTCGTAAAACGGGGAAAAATTTTTAATTTATTCTGCAAAATATAAAAGAAAAGGGCCGAAGGGAGCAACGAACTCCTTCAGCAGCGGAATCATTTAAGATTCTACATTCGTGTCACACTACTTCCTTTTCATTAAAGGGTATGTTTAAGTTGCGACAAAATTGAAAGAGTATGGCTAGTGGCTTCGAACCACGTCTCCGGCGAACCGGCGAGTTACCATTACTCCATGCATTTAACATACTCTTTCATTATATGGTAGGTTTTAATTGCAGTTATTTTTGAAAAGATTGTAGTTCCGTAATTTCAACATCGTATTTTTCAGCAATTTCGGTTATTGCCTCCATCATCAATTTTGCTTCATCCTCAGTTAAATCTTCAATTAATACTTCAAGATAATGATCTCTTTTCATAATAATCCTCCCTTAAATATAAAAGAAAAGAGGCTAATAAGCCTCTTAACTCTCTTCGACTTCTTCAGTCGTTTCTTCAGTAACTTCTGGTGGCCCTATAAACTCTTTAATATCTTTTGCTGTACTGTCCCATACCTCTTCCACGTAAGAAGTGGCCTTATCCGCAACCATCATCGATATGACAACACCGCCAACCTTTACGGCTACTTTCTTTAAGCCCGTAAGGTTTTTAGGTTTTACCAATTTCAATGCTTCATCTGCAATAAGACCCGCTCCAAATCCTGTAATCAGTTGGATTCCACTTTTAATCAATCCAAAATTCATTTAAATTCCTCCTTTATTTTACTTCATTATAGGATATGTTTTTCTATCTCTATATACCCTTTAAATATAAAAGAAACTAATATGCTTCCATCATTGCTTTTATCTTAGGGTTTTCGGCCCATAGACGCTCCGCCTCTTCTAAGGCTTTATTTATAATTTGGTCAAGATTTTCTTCGGTAATATATTTTTTGTATTCGTCAGGTATTAACTTATATAATTCTGCAATAACATAGCTTCGTTTAAGTGGACCTGTACCTCCACCAAATTCAATTTCAGCATCAGTAACCAATACTAATGCTATGGGCACTAAGTTTTGAAGTAGGCGAGTAATATACGCAAATTTCTCTGCTAACGACATCTTTTTGAACAGCGGACCATTCTTTTGAATCCACTTCTCAAGAACAACTATGATACTTACAACTAATAAAATAACTGCTAAAATATCATGCCAATTTCTTGCTAAAAATAACAATACGTCCATTTAATTATCCTCCATTTGTGTTATAGCCGTTACCACTTCGGTAACTTGTTCGCCGCCAAACGACTTTCCAATTTTTAATACGTTCTCGGCTTTACTTTTCCATGCATAAAAACCAATTGCAGTAGCGGTCGGACCACCTAAATATGCTGCGTACGCAACAAACATCGAAGTGTCGATTGAAATACCCAGTTTTACATCCACAATTGCGGATATTATAACTAAAATAGTGCCTATCAGAGCCCCTGAGAAATATAAAAGAACTACTGTACTCATAATAGATTTCGAGAAGTTTTTAGTCTCCTCTTTTGTACCTTTCACTTCCATCGATTACCACCTTTCTCGACTTTTATTAATTGTGCCATTTCCTGTAAAATATAAATGGGTCTCTGGTATAGACATTACAGTTAAATCGTTGGAATCATATGCATCACACCAAGCTTTAACTATTGCATAAGACTCCGGTTTCACTTTTGGTAATCCACCCCGCCACCTTGGCATTGGTGAGAATTGGTTCGGCGCCCATATCACCTCCGAAACTGTATTTGGAAATTTACTAGACATAACGCGGTTCATAACAACACTTAACACAAGAGATATTTGTTCATGATTATCTTGGTTACCGAAATCCACATCATATTCGCCATCCCCATCAGTATCGCCTGAACCACAAAGCAATACGGTCATGAGATAAATATCATCATCGGTAAACCCATATCTCGGAGGAATTATTGGCTCACTTTCCTCAAGTACAACTTCCTCTGGTAAATCTGTTACTTTATCAACATATACATAATGCGTTTTTATTAATACCTCTTTTATTATTGGTGACTCGACTTTCGTTGGCCAAAACAATAATACTAAAATAAGTATACCCATCCAGATGATGGATCGTAGTAATGGGCCGTGGTCTTTTAAATACATATAATCCCCCTTTTTTGAAATATAAAGGAAGAGGGTATTTTTAACCCTCGTCCCTTTAAAATCAATTATTAAGTTGCTTTACAATTTACCTTTTAGTACAAAGCTCATTGCTTTTGATCTGACGATATCCATCTTCTCGAAGTTGAGAATTAACAATATCCCAACGAGATTTCCCGCAACTACTAGTAACGTATCTGGACTAAATTTCCAGTTGTTTTTACTAAGATTGTCATACTCTTCTAATGATTTCTTCAACACTGCCCAGTGTTTTACGCTCTCATCGAAAAGTTTCCTAGCTTTTTCAACCTCTACGTCGTCTTCAGATGTTACCATCGTTGTCCTTAAATTCGCTTGAAATGCTTGTTCAATACCCATCTGTTCCAAGATTGGATCCCGCATTTTCTTTAACCGTCGTTTAATACTTCTAATTTTCATAAATCCTCCTTATAATTTACTTCATTATAGGGTCTGTTTATTTGGAGACAAAGAAGAGAGCCTAAGCCCTCTTACCTTTTTCGAAGTTTATTAATAAGTACGACGCTTGCTACCAAACTACCACCGATTACAACTCCAGTCATAATATACTTGTTCTTTGTTAATTGCGAGCCTGTAGCCAAATCCATAGCCATAACTTCGGCGATATTTGCCCGGTCCAACGCCGATAACGGGTTATCCGGATATTCGCCAACATAGTTTTTAACTATCCATTTACTAAAGTGCATAAACTTTTCACCATTAAGATTTCCTTTTTTGTATATCTTTTCGTAATTTCGCATAAATCCTCCTTATAATTTACTTCATTATAGGGTCTGTTTATACGGTTAATATAAATTTATAGGGTAAACTTCCATATCTATAACTAAACATGGTTTACCATCCTCCGTTAACTGCGTGCTATAATGGGGTTCGATTTCACCTTTGTCGATGTTAAATTCCATCATTTCACCCAATTTCGTAGGGGATAAATTCATTTCATAGTAAAATTCATTTAAACTTAGATTCATTTCGTGACGTAGACGATAGTTCAAATTGTTAATCTTTTGGCGAATTGTTTCATAAGATGAATAAAAATATCTTTCACCCAACTTATCACAACATAATACATCTCCAGTGCCTGTGATTATTACACTATTAGCTTGTGGTGGATTATTGGTAATGTGATCCTTAGCGATTTCATCACGAACTTTCGTCTCTTTCGCTTTACCAATCTCTTGTACCACTTTTGTTTTGTACTCCCGGAAAGCAGATTCGCTTAATGCGTATAATGATGCCAATGCCGCGTTACGTCTTGTGTGTACAGTATTAGCACCAATTATACACCCAATAGTCGTAGCCCCTACGACCCCTGCAGGAATATAACACTTCCAAGTTAGCTTAACTTTGTCTAGTTTGGTCATTGCCTGAATACGTTTTCGTTCTCTATATGCCGCTTCTACTTCAAGGATTTCCATAGCTTTAGGTGTGCCTCGAACGGCTAATACGGCCGTACTTAACACTCCTGCGCATCCGAGCCCCGTTAGAATATGGGGACTATTTTTAGAAATTAACCCCCCGAGATTTTTTGTGATTTTAGCCAACTCACTCATCTACCAAAACCTTCCTTTCTAATTTCTGATTATTAAGTGTTTTACTCCATGTACATCGGTAACCAGTGCATCGAAGAATTGTGCACCATCGATTTTACTTAAGATATCCTTAATTTCCGAAAGGGGCATGGTGTCTGGGAACATTGGGCTTAATTCTTTTCGTAGGATTGAAGCACCTTTTAACTTTTGGTTAAAGTTTTTAATATCGATTCTTTTTTGAACTCTTAGTCCAATTAAAATTCCTGCGCCAACCAATACGCCTGCTACAATGTAAGCTCTTTTGTTCTCTTCGAAATTCTCTTTCATCTTTTTAGTTAACATAAATCAAATCCTCCTTTAATTTTTTAAATATAAATAAGAAGAAGTGTATACGGACTCGACCCCGTACATGCCTCCGCATGATTATACCTTCTAACTACACTCCTTCATTATATAGCATGTTAAAACCGCGACGCATGAAAAAAAGGAGAGGTAACTCTCCTTAGTGCTTCAGATAACGCATCTCTCTAATAAAGATCCATATCAACCACGCACCACCTGTAATTGTGGTTAATATCAAATCCCATAAAAAATTCCATGCACTATACTTTCTCATTTTAATTACCTCCTTTTCTTTCTCATTATAGGCCTTGTAATTTGTGCGACAAAGAAAGAGGCTTAACGCCTCATCCCTATGTAAATCTCCTCTGATAAATTTCTTCAGAATTAATACATTGTTTACAATTGTTCTTACATTTAACTTTTGTTTTATCAATTGTGCTACAATCTTCTCGATGTGTATTACAAAATAAAACCTTTTTAAATTTTCTAACCTTTGGTAATTTCATAATAATCCTCCTAAATTTTCTAGTTTCTTTCATTATAAGGTATGTAAAATATGCGAGGTCAAAGAAAAGAGCCTAAGCCCCTTTCTAGTTTCCGGGAGCGTCAATGTTTTCGTACATTTCATATCTTTCGTTTACCGTTCCTTTCAATGTTTCTAAAATTTGTTCACCATAGTATACACATATACCATGATAAACGATTCCAAATATCAATAGAACTATAACCATAATAACTCTTGTTTTACTCATAATAGTACCTCCTCTTCTATTAAGGGGTATGTTATATGTGCGAAAAACTGAGGCTATGCTTACGCAGTCACCTCAACTGTATCGATACTAATCCAAACAACCACACATATAATTATTAATAACATAATAACCTCCATATAATTTTTTAGTTTCTCTTTCATTATATGGTATGTTTTTATTGCGTAGGGTCAAAGAAAAGAGCCTAAGCCCTTTCTATTCTTGAAATTCTTGTTTCAGTTGGTCCATTAAATATAACAATTCAACCTCACCATCATCAATAACCTTTTGATTTCTAACAATATCCTCTTGAAGTTTATTAATATCTTTCGTATCACATTCAATCTGTGATCGAGTCCAATTAATCCTCTTCGATAAATCCGCCATTCTCGTAAGTATATTGTGTCGTTCCTCTAAATAATCACTCATAATATCCTCCTAAAATATAATTTCTTTCATTATAGGGTATGTTTAAGGTGCGAAAGAAAAGAGCCTAAGCTCTTTCTATAAATCTTTTGAAATAATTCTAAGAATCTCCATTCTTCTAATAATCTTTCGTTCTAAATCTTCAGCTTGTTGTTGATATTTCAATTTTGTTGCATCAATAAAGACCATATCCCTTTTGTCTAGGATGAGGTCTCTTTCGTCCTCCATCTTTTTAATATCTTTTATTAAACCTTTAACTTCTTCTTCAAGTATCATAATAATCCTCCTTATAATTTCTTTCATTATAGGGTATGTTTAAAATGAGAAAGAAAAGAGCCTAAGCTCTCGTCTTTAATTTAAATCTTACCAGGTACCTTTTCTCTTTTTATAAAGTACCGCTCCGCTTATAACGACTCCACATACAATTATGCTCGGCCAATCAAACCAGAATAATACTCTTAATAAATTTTCCATAGTAACCTCCTTATAATTTCTTTCATTATAGGCTGTGTTTAAGGTGCGAAAAGAAAGACTATAAGTCCTTCTATTTACTTTTAACTCCGCTCCCATTGCATTTTGTACACTTCTCAGTTGCACCAGTCCATACATCATTCTGTACTTTACCTTTTAACTTGCGACCTGTACCTTTACAATATCCACATTTTTTCATAATATCCTCCTTATAATTTCTTTCATTATAGGCTGTGTTTAAGGTGCGAGGAAAAATTTAAAAGAAGGTTTGCAGACACCCAACAACCAATTTCTTGATGTCAGTTATTACTCAGATTAATTTAATAATCTTATAGTCGTGTGGACCTTCTTTCATTATAGGGTATGTATTTTATGAGAAAGAAAAGAGCCTAAGCCCCTTTCTAGTTTTCGAAATTTATTCAGTTTTAATATTTTTTAAAAATCTTGCTGCAGACATCTCCAATTCCATTTTACCATTTCGCGCAATCTCGCAAATTGATTCAATTTCACTTTCAGACAGTCCTAACGACTCTAACCAATCGGCAAAGTCACTTTGTCCCGTCGTCCAATGAAGTGAACCACCTACTCTGATCCAACTCATAATATAACGACTTGCATGAACGCCCTTAACTTTAACATTTTCAAACATAATATTCCTCCTTAAAATATAATTTCTTTCATTATAGGGTATGTAAATATAACAAAGAAAAGAGCCTAAGCTCTTTTACTCGTTATTGTCATTCTTAAATAAGCTTTTATAGAAGCTTCTGTAAAACATCACGCCGTATATACTTAATCCAATTGTTAAAACACCAACTAAACTCCATACAATATACATTACAGTTCTCCAAAATTCCATAAAATCCTCCTTTTAATATTTAATTTCTTTCATTATAGGGTATGTATTTTATGAGAAAGAAAAGAGCCTAAGCTCTTTCTTGTTGTGAATCTTTACATCCAATTACCAATAATGCTACTACAATACCTAATAACACAAAATGTCCTGGAGTAGTGAATACTACCCATTGTAAACTTTTTGTTACTATCTCGTTCATCATATAATTGATCCTCCAATATAATTATTCTTTCATTATATGGTATGTTTTAATTGCGATATGTATAAAAGAAAAGAGCCTAAGCTCTTTCTTATTTGTTCAGGATTTGTCATCTGCTAAAAACTTCTTCGCATCAATCTCCAACTCAAGTTTTCCGTTACGACCCATCGAACTGATATAATCGATTTCTTCGTCCGTAAGACTTAGTGGTAAAGATCCTAACCAATCTTCAAATTCACTATAGCCTGCACGTTTGCTAATCTTACCGCCAGCTCTGATATAACTCATAATATACCTACTCGTGTGGATGCCTTTAATCACTTTGTTTTCAAACATATAAAATACCTCCTTTTCATTATAGGGTGTGATTTTATTGTGATAAAGAAAAGAGGCTATTAAACCTCTAATCATCTGTAAGAATTCTCCATCCTCGGATAGTGTTAGTTGGTATATAACCAATCGCACCATCACTCAATCGACTCGCCGCTAAATAAATCGCATCGAAACCTTCGATATTCATTACAAACTCTCTTGCGTATCGAACTTCATATACTTTTTTGGTGTTGTCCAATTGTGTGATTTCAATTTTAATTGTTTTTATAATTGTCATAACTACCTCCTCTAAATTTAATTTCTTTCACTATAGGGTGTGATTTTATTGTGACAAAGAAAAGAGCCTAAGCTCTTTATCTAATTTCAATAACTATAATTCTCTTCGATTTTTCTTTTTCTGCTTTCGCCTTTCTAAGTTTTTCTTCCTCGTGTGCCCATGCAAATCCTAGCATTACACCCATCAATATCCTTAACGGCGTCCTTCCCATAATATCCTCCTTAAAATATAATTCTTTCATTATAGGGTATGTAAAAAATGAGAAAGAAAAGAGCCTAAGCTCTATCTTTGAAAGTATTCTTTCTTTTCTTTTCTAAGTTCTATAATATACCCAACTACTCCCCAAATGATCCACGGTGTTGTTAATCCAACAAACATAATGGTCATTAATAGCTTCATTAGTTCCATAATATCCTCCATATAATAAATTATTCTTTCATTATATAGTATGTTTTAATTGAGAGGTGGCGAAAAAAGAAGACCCCGAGAAAAATCTACGAGGCCTTCAAAAATAAAGGAGGTCTGATTGGCTATAAGAATCCTAGAATTTGAATCTCTCTCCAACGTTGATGTTCTTTTTGATGAAGTGTGAATCTAAGTCTAGAAGTTTCGACAGCTGTGAATCCATGTGTCATTGTGTATTCGATAGGAGTTACATTCTTATCTGCAGTCAACAGGTGGACCCACGCTTTCGTGTCGTAATTGTAATACTCAATTTTATAGTAATCTGGAATATAATCCGCAAGAGTATCGGGATCATCGTATCCAAAGTATAACTTAATTGTATCCAATGCAGTTTTAGAACCAAATATCACTTCGATAAAAGGTGTAGTATCTGCCACGGCAGGCGACCATCCCGCATCGTCAGGTATATACATTTTGTTATCAGTCAAGAGACTTGATGGAAGAGCCATACTCTTAGTTGACGACACAATAACCGAAGCTCCTATGGCTAGGTTTGTATACTCATCGTAGTCAATATCGCCCCATCCAGAATCACCAGTCGGAGCAATAGTACCTGTGGTGATCTTCTTGATGTAATCACTAAGTCTACCTTTACCAACTGTACCGCCACTATCAACTGTGAAGTCTGTTCCAAAACCAGATTTCCCAATTTTATGTGTTATTTCAGTAATTAAACCGAGACTAACACTTCCATTTTGACCAATTATAATAGCCTCATCTTTGTTTTGGAGATGTGGTCTGAATGGACCCGTAAATGACTCAAGCTTACCAGACTCTTTAAGCCTTAGCGCCAGTTCGTCCGCATAAGTTGCTAACATTGCGCGCCTCAATCCACTAGAAACTTGAATATAAAGGGTCTTGTTAGCTTGTAAATTCCATCCAGAATATCCTTCAACGTCGCGATATACAAAGTCTTCGAAGTTTTCGGTGTGGACACAAACTCTTCGATAAGACTGAGCATCATCTCGTGTTATCTGACGGCTGAAAATATCTTTGTCCCGATAGAAAGTATAGATTCCAGGAGAATCAAATCCTGAGAATGTTGGACTACCGATGACGATTGTTCCGTCAGAGAGTTCTTTTATTTCCCACGTAGGTAAGGTCTCAAGCATTCCTTCGAGGGCCTTGAGATAGGTCGTGTTTGGTGTAAAACTAAACCATCCTTGTTCACTAGTATTTTCAACAAGATAATAATCCTGTTTAATACCTGCGGCTTCGAGGAGTTTCTTAATGTTTTCACTGATCGCAGCATACCAATATTCATTGTTCTCATCGACCGTTTGGTCACCTAGAACCTTTCCAATCGTATTACGACCATCGACCGAAGCTGTTTCCGAAGCAAGTGTGAAGTCACTTCTATCAATATAGAGAGTACCCATTTCAAACTCTGGGTCAATATCCCCAGCCCCGAAGAAGAACTGAATCTTACCTCCAGGATTGAGTAGACCTTTATCTTCGCTAATCGCAATGTTGCCTGGGCGCTCAGGGTCCTGAATATCAGGGTTCTCAAGGGTAAGGGTGAACGAGCTAATTGGGTTGTCGATCGAATGTTTGATTGTTGCAGAGTTAAGATATTCACTAATGTCGTGTTGAAACTCATAAATAAGCAGTTTTTGGGCCGTAGGAGTTAGATAACTCCCCACGATCCCAAAGCCTGGTAAAGTTTTAAGTTCTAAATTGGAAATATCAGTCTCGCCAGGGGGGCTAATATTCTCGGTCTCGTGCCAAGCAGGTGTTGAGAAGTCACCATCAAACTTATCAGATGGTTTACCATACATCAACCCGCCTTCTAAGAAGAACAACTCACCTTCTGTCTTTTCAAACTGAACGAAGTCTGGAAATTGACCATTACCTACAGTGGCTACGTTTTCAAATATCAGTTCCATTTTGATCACCTTCTCCAGGTGGTTCTTCGATTATTTCTGTGAATTCAACTTCAGTCGGTTGTTCTTCAATTACTTCGACCTTTTCCGGATATGATGTAATATCATGACTCTTATTACACTTGATGCAGTTGATGGTCGGTGGGAAATACTGTTGAATAGCTTTGTGGTCTTCATCGTATCCTACGGTTCTCTGTCTACCCTCAGCAGCACTTTCGAAATGGAAAGTTTGTCCGCATGTACAATTAATAGTGCCGTGTCTCATGATTATACTCCTTCCCCGAATTGAATTGCGAATGATGCGTCTATGACGTACTGATCAGTTTTGTGAACTCCATCGACTGTGTAGTCTGCTGTGATTGCTGCGCCGTTTGTGGCAGTCAGAGTCACTTCAGTTGTAATAGGGTTAGCGTTATACCAAGTGAATCTAGTAGCATCGGTAGTGGCACTACCCATTGCAAGGAACGTATCAGTGCCGATGGTGTGCCATGCAAGAGCATTGACATAAACACCAGGCATAACCGCTGGTTCTGGCTGAGCCACCAACACCCCGTCAACAAGCTTATACCAAGTGAATCTAGTAGCATCGGTAGTGGCACTACCCATTGCAAGGAACGTATCAGTGCCGATGGTGTGCCATACAAGAGATGCGACATTAATACCAGGCATAACCGCTGGTGCTGGCTGAGCCACCAACACCCCGTCAACAAGCTTATACCAAGTGAATCTTGTATTATCTGTTGTATAACTACCCACTGCAAGGAACGTATCAGTGCCGATGGTGTGCCATGCACAAAAACGGACAGTGCTACCAGGCATAACCGCTGGTGCTGGCTGAGCCACCAACACCCCGTCAACAAGCTTATACCAAGTGAATCTAGTAGCATCTCCCACACCACTACCCATTGCAAGGAACGTATCAGTGCCGATGGTGTGCCATGCAAGAGCATTGACATAAACACCAGGCATAACCGCTGGTTCTGGCTGAGCCACCAACACCCCGTCAACAAGCTTATACCAAGT
>JAVEXI010000071.1:0-6483 GCA_034004165.1 Gudongella sp.
GAGTTCCCGACTTTGACATATGTGATCTTGGGCCGTCTTCTCTTACAGTCTGCCCTATTTTCAAGTTTCTGAGCACAGGAATCACCCTTGGACCCAGAAGGATACTGAGACTGAGGCTGATGAGCGCAGAGAGAATAACAGTAGCCGTATAATTCATTGAAACTTCCTCCTCAAACAGTTAAAGTCTTTGTACATCAACTAATTATATTAGAGTTCATAAAAGTTTACCAGACATTTATTAATATTTAAGGTATCTCCTCCGAAAGTGCTGGGTTGTGCTCGCCTTTTTCAAGGTACAGGTCTATTATACTTCCTTTGGTTATTACAGTGCTTGCTGAAGGGTATTGTTCTGTTATCGTGGTTTCTAAGCTAAAGTCTTCATATTCTGTAGTGTACTTAAGTCCCATCTCGGTAATTGCCCTTCCAGCCTCAGAAACGCTCATTCCTACTACATCTGGAATTTCCACTGTCTCGTGTATAGCCTGTAACTCATTTTCAGAGTATACCTTTGGTACTTCAAGGTAATTTAGAGTCTGCTCAATAACCTGCCCTGCAAAAGGCCCAGCTACAGTCCCTCCATAGTAGATGTCTGATGGCTCGTCAACAATTACCAAAACCGCAATTCTAGGATCATCTACAGGGGCAATACCTCCAAAAGACGATATGAACTTCTTGTCAACATAAACTCCGTTGATGCTTTTTTGCGCTGTACCTGTCTTTCCACCAACCCTGTAGCCTGGAACGTATGCCTTTTTACCAGTTCCTTCGAGAACTGTCTTTTCCAGCATATGCAAAATCTTATCCGCAGTTTCTTTAGATATTACTTGGCGCTTCATTTGTGGTTTAAACTGCTCTATTACTTTTCCAGTCTCATCTACAAGGCTCTTTGCAAGCATAGGAGTCATCAATTTTCCTTCGTTCCCTAAAGCTGCCATAGCAGTTATCATCTGTATTGGAGTAACAGCTATGTTGTGCCCATATGAAAGAGTGGCTAAATTTACCTCTTTTATGCTGTTTACATTGACAGGAATAAGTCCCTTCTGTTCACCTGGTAGGTCTATTCCTGTAACTTGTCCAAATCCAAAGGCTTTAATGTATTCGTAAAGTTTATCTCTACCAAGCTCTCTTGCCATGCCTACAAAAGCAGGGTTACAGGAGTTGCTGAAAGCTGTTTCAAAGTCCTGATCACCATGCGGGTCATACCAGCTTGAACACCTTATTACGACACCCTTTATGTCTCTTATAAAACCATTGCAAAAATAATGAGAATTGAGAGTTGCAGACTGCTCTTCAAGTGCTGCTGCAGCGGTTACTATTTTAAAAGTGGAACCTGGTTCGTACAAGTCATTTATGGCATAATTTCGCCACATCTGGAACCACTGATTCTGTAACTCAACAGAATCCAATTCCTTCCACTGTTCTGCAAGCTCTGGATCAAGAGGTTCCCTTGGATTGTTGGGGTCATAGTCGGGTTTATTGGCCATTGCCATGATCTCACCGGTCTCTGGATCCATTACGATTATTGAAACGCTCTTTGCCCTGTTTGCCTCTAGTGCTCTTTGAGCAGCGTCTTCAGCAAAACCTTGAATTATCTCATCCATTGAAATTATCAATGAAAGCCCTGGCTTCGGTTCGTAAATTTTCTCCCCGTCATAGGGCAGTTGCCTATTTGCAGCATCGGTAGCTTTTACCCATATACCTGGTGTTCCTGCAAGGTATCTGTCATAGACTCTTTCAAGGCCATAGACTCCATTGTTGTCTACGTCCGTAAATCCCAACATATACGCAGCGTAGTTTCCAAAGGGATACAATCTTTTACTATCGTCAACTATAGAAATTCCTTTTATATTAAATTCACGTATTTTTTCAGCTTCTTCGCTTGTAATCCACTGTTTCAGCCTGACGACATTAGAATCTGAGGTCATCTTTTTAACCAGTTCTTCTTCGTCTATTTCTAGTATTGGCCTGAGCATGTATGCAGCAAGAAGCGGATCTTCCATGTCAGAAGGCGATGCCCATATGGTATAAGCGACTGTATTAATTGCCAGTTTTCTGCCTTTTCTATCGTATATTAGTCCTCTGTCTGAAGTTATGTCATAAGCCTTAGTCCATTGAAGCAGAGCATCACGCTTATAAACTTCAGCTTCTACTAACTGAATTTTTACGAGCCTATATCCTAAAAAAAACACGATTAAGATTGCAATTACCTGAGCAAATCTTAATCGTCTTCTTGTTTTCACTCTAATATCTTTCAACGCAATTCCTCCTAAAATATACTGGAAAAAATGCTTAACACATTTTTCACCTTTTCAGCAATAGAGAAGTGGTATGTGTCCTCGTAAGTAGAAGCATTCACCGCAATATAGGTTATCTGCCCTTCCTCGGGGTATACCATTCCCAGATATGCCTTAGCCTGCTCTGCTACAACAGCAGTATTTTTCAGACTCTCCAGGTTTCCTTCCAGCTCCTGACGGATTTTCGACAGCTGATCAACTTCTTTTTCCAGGTTAGTTATTTCTTGTCTAACTGATGTTATTTTAGCATATCCGTTCAGTATAAATAAAGAGGTAATAAAAACAGCCACCGTCAGAAGTAAAAACATCTGTTTGTTGACTGCATAACTTTTACGTACCTTTTTTTCCGGTACGCTTTTTATCTCGACCTTTTTATGTAGTTCAGGGTAATCATAGTATTCGAGCTTCTCAGCTAACATCTTTCCCACCCCTTACAATTTCATAGATTTACAATTTTTCAGCTACCCTCAGCTTTGCCGACCTGGATCTTGGATTTACGTTCAGCTCCTCTTTTGATGGTTCCAGGGGTTTTCTCGTTATTATTTCAATTTCTCTGACTTTGTCGCATACGCAGACCGGAAGTTCCGGTGGGCATACACAATCTCTGTAGAGCTCTCTGAATGCTTCTTTTACTATTCTGTCTTCCAATGAGTGAAAAGTAATTATTGCGAGCCTTCCTCCTGGCACCAGACAGTCAGCCATATCGTTTATAGCCCTTGTAAGTACGCCAAGCTCATCGTTTACCTCAATCCTAATCGCTTGAAAGGTCTTTTTAGCTGGATGATGCCCTTCCGCCCTTACCTTTTTGGGGATTGCCTTCTTAATTGTAGTCACGAGTTCAAGAGTTGTATCTATAGGTTTCTCTTTTCTATCTTCGACGATAAATTTAGCTATTCTCTTAGCCCATTTTTCTTCGCCGTAATCCCAAATTATCTTTTCCAGTTCTTCTTCAGTGTAGTTGTTAACTACATCCCAAGCTGTCATACCAGCAGTTGTATCCATTCTCATGTCTAAAGGTGCATCCTTATTGTAAGAAAACCCTCTCTCTTCAGTGTCCAACTGATGCGATGACACTCCCAGATCCAGAAGTATTCCATCTACTTTGTCAACGCTGTTTACCCTTAATATGCTTTTAATATATGAATAATTGCCGTGTACAAGGGTCACCTTGTCCATATAATCAGCCAGCACTTCCTCTGATTTCCTGAGGGCTGCAGTGTCCTGATCAATTCCTATCAGCCTTCCAGTGGTAAGTTTTTTAACTATTTCTTTTGAATGCCCTGCTCCACCAAGAGTGCCATCCACGTAAATCCCATCGGGTTTAATATTCAGAGCATCTATTACTTCGTTGAGCATAACTGAAACGTGATGGAATTCCATGCTTTTCACCTCATTATATTCCTAATTCGGCCATTTTCTCTGCTATACTATCGTAACTTAGACTGTCGTCGTCGGTGTAATCATCCCACTCTTCTCTGCTCCAGATCTCAAGTCTGGTAGATACGCCTATGATAACAGCATCCTTTTCAAGCTTTGAGTGTTCCCTCAGGTTTGAAGGTATGACAACTCTTCCCTGCTTATCCAAGATGCACTCAGTTGCTCCGGAGAAAAAGAATCTTACGAAAGCTCTGGCATCTTTATTGGTAAGAGGCAGACTTTTTAGCTTTTCTTCCAGTACTTCCCATTCTTTTTTAGGATAGACAAACAGACAGTTATCAAGTCCTTTGGTCATGACGAATTCGTAACCGAGCGGTTCTCTGAACTTTGAAGGAAGAATCAACCTTCCCTTGTCATCTATGGTATGTTGGTACTCCCCAATGAACATCTTTTACACCACCCTGAGACTTTGTCCGCCACTTTCCTCCACTTTGCACCACTTTAACTACATTTTACCCCAAACCCCTCTATGTTTCCACCATTTTAATTGGTTAAAGTACAATTTCAGGACTTTAGTCCTATTAGATGAGCATAAAAAAACCCCGGAATTATCCGAGGTTTGAATATGCTAGTTTAGCTGGATTTTTGTCTCTTCTTCATATAGTACAACAGAATCAGTCCTGCCGCAATTGAAGCAAGGCTTATCAATTGTGCAATTCTAAAGGGTCCAAGCATAAGGCTGTCTGTTCTTAAGCCCTCTATCCAGAACCTGGCGACAGAATACAGCACCAGATACAGGATAAATATCTCTCCTTCAACAGTAGCTTTCTTCCTTCTGTACCACAGGAGAAAGAAGAATAAGAGAAAATTCCATATGGATTCATATAGAAAAGTAGGATGTACCTTTACGCCATCTACCATGATTCCCCAAGGCAGGTTTGTCGGCCCTCCATGAGCTTCCTGGTTGGCAAAATTACCCCATCGCCCAATAGCCTGCCCTAATATAAGGCTTGGGGCTACGATGTCTGCCAGCGTCCAGAAATTTTCCTTTCTGACCTTTGCAAAGATTATAGCTACTATTGCACCTGCAATTATGACTCCATGTATTGCCAGCCCACCACCCCTGATGTTAAGAATCTGGGAAGGATTTTTGCTGTAGTAATCCCACATAAAAGCTACATAGTAAACACGGGCGCCAATTATGGCTGCAGGCACTGCAAATAGCAACATGTCTATAAGGGTGTCTTCGCTGACGCCTTTTCTTTTGGCTTCTCTCAGTGCCAGTATTGTACCTATTAGCACAGATAGTGCTATAAACAGGCCATACCATCTCACTTCAAGTCCAAATATTTTAAATGCTATGGGGTCCAAGTTATTACCACCTTTCACTAAATGTCGTCCGTTCTACTGCTCAGGCCATACTATAGACAGAGTACTCTGACCGTTTACAAAATGCTCTACGTATCTCTCTTTAACGTACTCAAAACTTATTTCATTTAAGAGCTCAAGGTAGTCGGTCAAAAAGAATCCCCTAAAATACAGATCTGTCAGTGTATTAGCAATAAATTCAACAGAGTTAAGCCCCATTAGAAGGCCACCTATTTCTTTTTGTTTGATGCTTAAGAATCGCTCTTCAACAAGGTACTGATCACTCTTAAATAGATCATTTACCCTCTCAGCTACTGCCTTTGGATCTTCACTCTGACCTACGATAAATGAGTGTCCATAATCGCTCTTTCCAGTGTAATATGCACCGAAATTCTGGTCTATTAATCCCTCTGAGTACAGTGACTGATAGAACTCGGAGCTTTCTGAAAACATCATGCTTAGTATTATATTCGTCGCAACGTCTTTTTTTATACTATCCCTGTCACTTAATCCCTGATTTACATCTTTATATCCCAGATAGAACAAAGGTCTTGCTGTGGACATTTTATCTTCTATCAGACTTTGTTTTACCTGAGCTGGTTCTTCCTCCAAAGCCCTTTCGGGTATGGTTTTCTCCAGGTCAAACTGTCTTGAAACTGAGTTTACAGAGTCTTTAATTTTTTCAAACTCCAAGTCACCTACTACAAACAACACCATATTTGAAGGATGGTAGAAGTTGTCGTAGGCTGAAGTTAAATCTTCTTTAGTTATGCTCATAATGCTTTCAACTGTACCTGCGATATCTACCCTAACTGGGTGATTGTGATACATTCCTCTAAGGCAGTTGAAAAATACTCTCCATCTGGGGTTGTCGTCGTACATCTGAATTTCCTGCGCTATTATGCCCTTTTCCTTTTCTACATTTTCATCGGTCAGATAAGGGTTCTGTACGAATTCTACCAGAAGCGATAGACTTTCATAGAAATTATCTGTTGTGCTGAAAAGGTATGAAGTCTGGTCGAAGTTTGTATATGCGTTTACGTTTGCACCAAATTGAGCAAATTTCTGGAATATATTTTTCTCTGGCTCTTCAAACAGCTTATGCTCCAGAAAGTGTGCAGTTCCATCAGGGAGAATGATATCTTCACCGCTTAGTGTATCCTTGAAATGAGTATGGTTTGATCCAAAGGATGTTGAAAAAATTGCGTATTTCTTTGTAAAGCCTTCCTTTGGATAGAAGTACAATTCTATCCCATTATCAAGTGTTTCGTGTATTAATCCTTCATTTAATTTCTCATTCCATATTCTATCCACGGCTTCCTCCCTCCTGGTCCTTCATAAAGTAAATCGTATCGAGAGAAACTGAGGACATGGCTTTCACAATTTCTTCCTTTGTCACTGCCTCCAGTGACTTAATTATTTCTTCTAATGAACGTTTGTCGCC
>JAVEXI010000072.1:0-6467 GCA_034004165.1 Gudongella sp.
GGATTTGTAGCAATAAGAATTTCTATTTCATCAAGCCCATTTCTGCCTGTCTCTTCTCTCTCCTTAAATCCAGTCTTAAATGTCACATTCTCCATGCTGAGCGCTGATAGCTCTTGTTCCATTTTCTTATCCAGCACTTCAGCAGCTTCTTTTCTAAAGAGACTGAGCGTCTGAGCTTTTTTTCTTCTTTCAGACTTCAGAGATTCAATTTTTCCCTCTATTCCTTCTAGCTCTGCATCCAGATTTTGAAGCTTTGTAAGCCTGCTTTCCGCTTCATCTCTAAAAACCAGTATATTCTCAACGGTATTCCCGTATTTTTTCTTTAATGAATTAACTTTATCAAGTCGTTCTCTCAACGAAAATAACGCTTCCTCGTCTATTTCCTGGGATTCTACATATCCTGACAACTCTCTAGCTAGGTCCTCAAGCTCATATTTTAAGGAGTCCAATCGATCACTTTTTTCTTCTAAATCCTTGTCGAACTTCTTAATATCCCTAAGTGCAACAACCGACTTTTCGATTTGTGAAATTGCACCTTCAGCTCCGTACTCGCTACTGCCAAGCAAATCTGCCGCCTGGCTGACTCCGCCTATAATATCTTTAAGGTTGAATAGCCTCTTAAATTCAGCCTCAAGCTTTTCGTCGTCATCCTCTGTCAGCCTCGCTTCGTCTATCTCCTTAATCTGGAACGTCAAAAGGTCTGTCTCGCGTTCCCTCTCCTGAGCAGACATCATTAGTCCATCCCTGGACTTAATAAGCTCTCTGTATGTATTGTAGTCGTCTTCAAGCTGTCCGATCAGCTCCTTGCCCCTTTGAGGAATCATAGAATCTACAATTTTTATGTGATTAGATATGTCTAAGAGAGACTGATGCTCGTGTTGGCCAAATACATCTACCATGCCTTTAGTCAGACTGTTGAGGACTGAAAGAGTCACTGGTCTTCCATTTACTCTGGAAACACTTGGGTACTTGTCTGAGAGCTCTCTGGTTAAAATAAGCCAGTCGTCCTCATCAACATCTTGCTCCTTCATAATCTCTCTCATTCTGTCGTCAACGGCGAACATTGCTTCCACAATCGCCTTCTCTTCACCGCTTCTAATCATGTCGCGACTGCCTCTGCCTCCCAAAACAAGCTCTAAAGCCTCGATAATAATCGATTTACCCGAGCCAGTTTCACCGGTCAGAAGATTAAATCCCTTCTCAAATTCAATTGTCAAATCGTCGATTATGGCAAAATTGCTGATATGAAGTTCCTTAAGCATGGCAAACCTCCATTATCCAAGGATTGAATGTGACTCTCTAAGAACTGAATTTATAGTTAATTGGTCGACTGTTCCTTCACGTTTAGTCATGTATAGCAAAAATTCTATGTTTCCTGTGGTGCCTGTTATCGGTGAAAATGTAAGACCGCATGGATACAAACCATTTTCAACTGCCATCGCCATCACATTTTCAAGTACCTCTTTATGTACCATCATGTCCCTTACAATGCCTTTCTTGCCGACTTTATCCCTTCCTGCCTCAAATTGTGGCTTCACCAACGCTACCACAGAGCCAGTGTCCTTTAACAGCTTCGCTGCAACGGGGAAGATATGTTTAAGACTTATAAAGCTTACGTCTATTGACACAAAGTCAAGCTTCTCAGGAATGGAGTCCTCTTCCATATACCTAATATTGGTTCGCTCTAATACTTCAACTCTGGAATCGCTTCTAATGCTCCAATCCAGTTGACCGTAGCCAACGTCAACTGCATAAACCTTTTTAGCTCCCTCTTTCAGCATGAAGTCGGTAAAGCCGCCAGTAGAAGCTCCCATGTCCATACAGACACAGGATTTCAAATCTAATCTGAATACCTGCGCCGCTCTTTCGAGCTTAAAACCGCCTCTGCTCACGTATTTCAATGGATTCTTCTTTATGTAAATAGGAGTGTCCTCGTCAAGCTGTTCGCCGGGCTTATCTATTCTCACCGTTCCGACGTACACAGTTCCCTCCATGATTACCCTTTTGCCCTTCTCTCTAGACTCTACAAGACCCTTCTCAAACAGAAGAACATCAGCTCTCACTTTAGCCATTTCGATCCTTCTCCTTATTCTTTCTTATTTTGTCATTGCCATTTTTTCTCTTGTCGGGCATAAACTCTATCCCTGTAAGCCTTTCAAAGACCCCAATCACTCTTGATACACTATAAATGACTTCTTCGTAATGATATGTAGCTACAGACTTTCCTAGCCCCTTTCCACCGACAGTGATTGAAGCTGTAACAGCAGTCAGCAAAATAGTTATTAGGGTGCCATTTAAAAGTCCAAACTTTGTCATCAGCCTGAACACGATACCTGATGCGACAGCACCAGAAATAATTCCACTAATGTCTCCGATAACGTCGTTGCAAAAGCTGCTGACCTGGCTTGAATTTCGCACCATCTTAATTGCAATTCGAGCATCCTCAATCTTATTTGCTGCCATCGCGTGAAACGGTTTTTCGTCTGCTGTGGTAACTGATATCCCAATAATGTCGAACACAATTCCTATAAAAATAAAGAATATAAGTATAACAAAGCCTAAAACAACGTCTAGGTTTTTAATCAGTCCCTCGGCAAATACAGACAATGCCATGGATATTAGAAACGTCCACAACGTTATCAGAAGCACCCATCTGACGTTATACTTTTTATAGAAGCTCTCGTCTTCCCTCTTTGCCATTTCCATCCCCCGTTAAACATTTAAAAAGCTGATAGCGGAGCTATCAGCCTTAAATAGTGGTAGTGACTAAAGTAAATCTTACGGCTTCAGGTCCAGTAGAATTTCTCCTGAGCGAACTGCCCGTCGCCGGCACAGCGGTTTCCCTTTAATCCCTCAACTGCCCTGTTGCCAAAGGCAGAACTGGATTGCCACTAAGTCCGCACTGTAATCCTTAAGTCACTTCATAGCTTGAACAGTCTAGGAGTTTTCCTCAACAGCCAGTCTATTCCCTAGCCTCTTTTGCAGATCAGGTTTCGATAACAGAATCCGTTCAGAACCGGGCCCTGGCCTAATCGAATTGAACTTATCATCCGCACTGCTCCACTCAAGGCAGGCTACTCTGCACATTTTTTTGGTTAATTTATGTCTTGCAGGTTTATCACGACACAGTACTATTTATCACTGTGCCATGTCTCCACGGAGGCAGGGTCCACGCCTGCATGCCATTGCAGATCGCCCCATCCCCCTTACTCCTTGTGAAAGCCCACGACTGGGCGTCGCAAGCCAAGCACAAAGAACTTCATCGATATGCCCTTTGACGGATTTTTAGCCCCGCCTTCAAGAATAGTTGTGCTGACTAGAATACTGTACCACTTTTTGCTAAGCTGATTATATCACAAATACTGCTAATTTGCAATTGTTCAGACGCTTCTGCCAACTAGATCCAGCGTCAGTTTTTTGAAGAATTTTGTGTCTCTTTCAGTGAGTTTTTCCAGTGCTTCAATTGCCTCGTCGCTGAGTTTTTTTACCTGTTCTTCAGCTTTTTCCAATGAATTAAATGCAAGATAAGTGCACTTTCCTATGTCTTTATCCTTTTCACAGTCTAAAATATCATCCTGAATCTGAAATGCCAGACCTAATTTACAGCCAAACTCCCTCAGGTTTTCAATATCTTCATCAGAAGCACCGCCAAGAATTGCTCCAGCCAGAATACTAGCTTGAATTAAAGCCGCTGTTTTTCCTCTGTACATGTATAGCAGAGTCTCTTCATCTATTTCATCAGCCTCAGCCCTCAAATCTATCGCCTGGCCGCCTATCATCCCTCTTACACCCGAAGCCTTGCCTACTTCATACATGGCTCTTACAGCCCTTTGAGCTCGGTCTCCCCTGCTCGCCTTCACCATTGTTTCGAAAGCCAGGTTCAATAGTCCATCACCGGCAAGAATTGCTATTGCTTCTCCGTAAACTTTATGACTTGTAGGTTTTCCTCTCCTGTAATCATCGTTATCCATTGCTGGTAAATCGTCGTGTATCAGTGAATAAGTGTGAATCATCTCAATTGCCATGGCAAATGGAATTGAATCGTGAATGTACTCGTCGTACATTTCAAATGCCTTTATAGTCATCAGAGGTCTGAGCCTCTTTCCACCTGTAAATAGGCTGTACTCCATAGCTTCACACAGCTCTTTTTCTCTATCTGTCCTGGGTTTCATTGCATCCCTTAGATTGTCGTTCAGGATGTCCAGATACTCGCCCATTCCATCAGTAACTCTCATCTTCGTCCTCCCTTATAACTGCAAAAGGCTCTTCTCCGATGTCCCCATCCTTAGCGAGAATCATCTTGACCTCGCCCTCTGCCTTTGTCAGTATATCTTTGCAGTGATCAAATAGCTCCATAGCTTCTTTGAACATGCTGACCGAATCATCCAGCTTTAGATTTTCATCCTCAAGCTTCTCTATTAACTTCTGAAGATTAGCTAAAGCTTCCTCATATCCTAAATCTTTAACGCTCATCTTACGTCCTCCTCATATATATCTGTAACCTGTGCAGCTACATTTCCGTCTCTTAATCGTACCCTGATAGACTGATTCTGCACCAATTCACCGACTCCCCTGATAATCTCTCCCTTTTCATTTAAAACCATGCCGTAGCCCTTAGTAAGTGGCAAATATGGATTGCTTATTTGGAGTCTATTTTTGCACTGACTGAGTTCAGAATCAAGCCTTGTGAACTTTCTAAAAAGAGAGTGCTCCATCTGCTTAAATAGCATGTCTAGCTCTATACTCCTGTCGGCTAGTCTCTTAACAGGATTAGTGTAGTTAAGAGCCCTCTTAATCGATTCTAGGGCTTCAGATTCCCTGCTGAGCCTTATATTGAGAATTCCCATGGCATCCCTACCATAACTGTTTAACTCGTCTAGAACAGCTCTTTTATCGGGCACAGATAACTCCGCAGCCGCTGAAGGTGTAGCAGCACGAACATCAGCCACAAAGTCTGCAATTGTGAAATCAGTTTCGTGTCCCACCGCCGAAATTACTGGCTTTTCTAAGGAATATATCGTCCGAGCAAGATCCTCGTCGTTAAAAGCATTTAATTCCTCAAAAGAACCTCCACCTCTGCCTACGATAATCAGATCAACATCATTCCTGGAGTCTAGGTACTTCAATCCCTTAATAATATCCTTAGCCGCCTCGTTTCCTTGAACAAGAGCTGGATACAATAACATGTCTGCAGCAGGCCATCTTCTCTTTATGATACTTGTTATATCCCTTATGGCAGCACCTGTTGAAGAGGTGACAATCCCAATCTTCTTAGGCAGCCAGGGCAATTCTTTTTTAGTATCTAAATCGAATAGTCCTTCATCACTTAGTTTTTTCTTTAGCTCTTCAAAGGCTTTGTAAAGCTCTCCCAGCCCCTGCTTTTCCATCTTCTTGGCGTAGAACTGATAGCTTCCATCCTTCTCATAGACACTTACAGAGCCAGTGACCACGACCTTCTGGCCGTTTTTTGGCGTAAAGTCAAGGTCATTGTTGTCGTATTTGAACATCACGCACTTGATCCTACTCTTCTCGTCCTTCAGGCTGAAGTACATGTGCCCACTGTAGTGGTGTGTGAAATTAGAAATCTCGCCTTCAATGGACAGGTATGTCAGCAGAATATCACTGGCAAAGACCTTCTTTATGTAGTTGTTTAGTTCGCTCACTAAAAGCGGCTTCATAGGTCATACCTCCCATCCGTCTTTTTGAGATGCAAGCCATGCTATTCCAACGGCATTGTCTGCCGATAATCCCTTCTTTGTAAACCTTATATTATCCTTAAATTTCTTTTCAAGGCTCTTTCTGACAGTCAGGTTTTCTGCAACGCCACCTGCAATGGCAACAGTTTTAATCCCCGTCTTATTAACACCAGATGCTAAAAGCTCAGATGCAAGCTCTGCAATAAGTTCAAACAGCGTTAAAGAAATATCCTCTCTCTTGTGCCCGTCTATAATAAAGGACTTAAACCTGTTCTCAAACCCGGAAAGATTGACCCAACCGTCAGCAATATTAAAGTTAAAATCATTGGTAATAAGTCTGCCCTTTGATGAATCAGCTTCCATTTCTGCGCCACTTGGAAAACCATAGCCCATTGCAACACCGGTTCTGTCGACTAATTGTCCAATGCTAATGTCGAGACTTCCTCCAATTATCGTAGTATATAGGTTATCCCTTTCATTTCTGACAGAAATAAGCTCTGTAGTCCCTCCAGAAATGTGAAGTAGTAGAAACTCTGATAGCTCTGGTTCATCAATTAACACACAGGCAGCGTGTCCTTCCTGATGGCTAAATTTTTTAAGTGGTACACCCAGTGTATGAGATATGACTTCGCCAAACTGTGCCCCCGCTAAAAAAACAGGCATATACGAGTCAATTTCATTTCTAGGTCTAATACTTACACCCACAGCAGCAATATTTTCGCCATTTATTGCTGTTTCTTTATAAAGTTGTGAATAGTTCTTTACATGTTG